>JAKPMW010000048.1 GCA_029548715.1 Spirochaetota bacterium
TGTATTCGCTCTGGACTGCGGCGATGGCCTTGCTGACTCCGCCGGCTTCGCCGACCATGACGGCAACCATGGCAATCGACCCGATGATCATGATGATGCCCTGGATAAAGTCTGTCAGGGTGATCGCGAAATAGCCACCGAGGATCATGTAGACCCCCGTGATCCCGATCATGATCAGGAGAGCCAGGTCATACGAGATACCGAAATTGATCTCGAAGAGATGTCCCAGTCCCTTGAAAACCGAGGCGCAATAGGGCAGGAGGAAGACAAAGATGATCAGGGCGCTGATCATCTTGAACGACCGTGCGCCATACCGCTCCTGCAGGTATTCGGGCATGGTCATCACGTCGAGGTTTTGGGTCATCCGCCGGGTCCGGCGGCCAAGGACCAGCCAGGCGGCCAGGGCGCCGAAAAAGGTGTTGCCCAGGACGATCCAGAGCACGTCCATCCCGAGGCCCCAGCCGAATTTTCCGGCAAATCCGATAAAGAGGACGGCGGAAAAATACGAGGTTCCATAGGCCATGGCTGAAACCCAGGGTCCGATCGATCGTCCTCCGAGGAAGAAGTCCGAGAGGGAGCTGGTTTTCCGCATGCCCCAGATTCCGATGCCGATCATGACGGCAAAAAACACGACAAGCAGGATAATCGCAATCATGTTGATTCCTTGGTCTGTGAGATTGGACAGCCCGACCAGTATAGCAGGATTGGGGAAAAAACGGTGAATTTTTCACGCGCAGGCTTTGTGCCGGACGGATTCTTTCGCAAGCGTGAGCTTTTCGGCCTGTTTCGGTGTAGATCACGGTATTCTGGATTTGTCATACCTCATGGAAAGGAGTTGTCATGAATACACTCAAGATGCTGTGTCTGCTGTGCTCTCTCGGCCTTGCAGCGGGTGCCCTGGCCGCTGCCGGCAATGCTGAGGTGCTGACTGAAGCCGGGTTTGACGCTGCAGTGCGCGGGAGGGTCGTGATTGTCGATTTTTACGCCGACTGGTGCCCGCCCTGCCGTGCCTTTGCCCCGGTGTTCGAGGCGACGGCTGCGGCGTTGCCCCAGTACCGTTTTGCCAAGGTCAATACGGATCACAGCCAGGGACTTGTCTCCCGCTACAACATCACGGGGATCCCGTACATTGTAGCCCTCAGGGACGGGAAGGTGATCGAGGAGTATGAGGGCGACCGGACCCAGGAGGATTTTTCGGCATGGGTCCGCAGGATGAATGCCTCTTCGGCTTCTCCGGATGAGACTGCCAGTCCCGATCCCGTCCGGACTGAGCCCGATGGCGGCCCTGACAAGGTGCCGGGTTTGCCGGAGACCGTTTCTGGCAACGGGCATGACATTCCGGTTGTCAACGAGTACAAGGGTGCGGATGGTGTGTATATCGCTGTCTACTCGCGCAACGCGGAGGGCTCGATCTATCCGGTTGGTGGCGGGATCTATGTCATGGGGCTTGTCAGGGTCAAGGGGGCATGGGCTGGGCGGATAGCCGTTCCCGCGGGCTATGCCGGCAAGGATATC
>JAKPMW010000125.1 GCA_029548715.1 Spirochaetota bacterium
ATTGTCCGCAACGGTGACCGGGTTTGTCCAGCGTTCACGGGATCTTGTCCTCTGGCAGCCATCTGCAGGCGGGGTCTGGAGACCGGGCAATATCGGGGAGGTATCCGCCCGTGGGGTTGAAGCGGTCCTTGAATGGATCCATCCCCTTGGAGAGATGTGGCAGGTCGAGTGCCAGGCCGAGTACAGCCTGCAGGTCAACCGGGTTTGTTCAGGGGACAGTACGGATGGGTCCCAGTTGCCGCGAACACCACACGAGAAGGGCTCGGGCGGGGTGGTCCTGCGGCAGACAAGGTTGGGCATGCTTCGCCTTGGGGCGCGCTACACCGGTTTCCGCTATCTCAACATGGCCAACACCAAGTATCTGGGCGATCATCTTTTGCTGGATCTGGCCATTGAGCTCAGGTTTTGTCCCTGGAGCGTGCTGCGTGGATCAATCGAAAACCTGCTGGACACCCCGGCGGTGCACCTGAGGGAGTATCCCGTTCCGGGTCGTGAATGGTCATTTTCGCTGGAGGTCAAATTATGAGGAACAGTCTCCATCGTCTTCTGTTCGGCTGTGTCCTGCTCCTGGCCTCATGCATGGCACCCGACCTGCCCGAGCAGGGTCTGCCGCTTCGTGACGGATATCCGCTTGATGAACTCTGGATCGTCCATGGGCTGGCAGAAACCATTGGACTTGTCAATTGTGACCGGCTCTTCGGCGGAAGAAGTGATTATTTTGCCAACCCGCTTTTTCTCACGGGCCGGGTTCCCAACCGGATTGTTGTGGATGGAACAAACGGGATCATTGTCAATTCGACAGGACACTCCCTGACGCTGTTTTCCCTGCGCAGCCCGGGTCAAAGACGTGAGATCGCCTTGCCGGGCGGGAGTAATCCCTGGGATGCCGCTCTGCTGCATCGGGAGGGTCTCTTCAGGATTCTTGTTACGGCGTTTATGAGAAACTCACTCTGCGTGGTTGATCCCGTATCAGGTCGTGTCGAGCATGAGATCATGCTGACCAATGGCTCGCGACCCGAGGGACTGGCTATCGTCGGGACCCGTGCCTGGGTCGCCATGTCGGGCTGGAATTTTTCCAGCGGGGACTATGACCCCGGACGGGTTTCGCTGGTCGACATCTCGGCTAATGACCCGAGTCAATGGAAAGAGACTGGCTGGCTTGCAGCGGGAAGCAATCCCCAGACGATTTTTGGGGATACGAGCGGGCAGGTGCATGTCCTCTCGACAGGAAGGTACAATACCGAGTCCGGTGTTGTCCGCGTCTTTGACGCGGAAACCCTGGTTCTGAAAAAAGAGATTGCAACCGGCGGGAGTCCGCAGGCGCTTGCCTTTGATGTGACTGCCGGGATCATGCATGCTGCCGGGGGGGCAATGCATGCAGCCTACGATGTCGCAACTCTTGAGACGCTTGCGCTTCCTGAGGTAGAGGCAGCCTTCAGGGCGCGGGATATTTCTGCGTTGGCCATTGATACGGGCCGGCGAATCCTGTTTGCCGCTGATTTTTCAGGAGACCAGCTCCTGGCGATCGCCCTGGATGGAACGGGCCTTGTGAGAAGTCTTCAGGTCGCTGATGGTCCGGTGGCGCTGGCTGCCGGAACAACGTGGTAGCTGCTCTCTTGTAGATTTTCGGCTGGGAGCGCAAAGGCAGCACAGCGCCGGACTGCGGACAGGGCAGCCCGGCGCAATCATGAGACCCGGCGATGACCCGGATGCTCATGGAAGATTCAGGGTTGCCAGCTGGTATTCGTTGCGAGTGTATACCAGGTACTGATGTTGGTTGCCGCTTCCGCGGCTTCTGCGGTCGGCCAGGCGATAAAATTTCCGGCACTGTTTGTCAGCTCTGCCGCAAAGAGTTCCTGATACTCAAGGGTAGCGGTTGTGCCGGAAATGGAGAGATTTTTCCAGATGATCCGGTTGTAGCGGCCGACGATTTCGTCACCGGCCAGCAGTGTTCCTGCGTTGGTATACCGGAGTACAACGTGACGTGCGCTGTTGTTGAAGCCGACAACAGTTCCGCTGTAACCCCAGCCTGTACCGCTGACCGAAAAATGGTTTGCCGAGATGGTCAGCGTTCCGCCGTACGCATCCGTCCAGCTTCCGGCAATAGCAGGGCGGGTGGCATTGGATGACGAGGGCAAATCGTCATCCTCTCCGCAGGCTGTGCAGACGGACAGCACAATCGTCAGAGTGGGGATCATGATGTAACGGAAACAGCGTGTTTGGGAAAAAAGACGAAAAGACACAGGTACTACCTCCTTCATTCCTCGAAAGGATGGTGTCCTGCACGAACAGGGGTATCCTGGCTCGGGTATCATCCGCCGGCTGCGCCTTCCCATGCGAGAAGTCGCACAGTGACATCGTGCAGCCGCCGTAGCCCTGACAGTGACGGGTTCGCCCGGGATTTTCACCCGGTTCCCCCCTGCGCATTGCATCCGCTGTCTCCCGGATGCGTGCGCCTTCATGCAGCGCATAAAAGATACGCAACTGCGGGGGACCGAGACAGCCTCTGGCCGCAACGCGCAAGAGATAACACTGCCTGTGAAAGGTCTTAGAAGCGGGCTGAAAGGTCAGCGGTGAGCGTTGTTCTGTTTTTTTCCGAGAGCACTGTCGACCAGTGGCTTGAGCTTTTCAAGTTCGATCGGCTTTTCAAGAAAACCAAAGGCCCCATGCTTTTCGGCAAAGGATTTTCCATCCTGGATATCGCCACCGGTGATGATGATGACGGGTATATCGGGCTCGATCTCCCTGACCTTGGTAAATATCTTTTTCCCGTCAATCTCGGGCATGCGGATGTCCACGATAATCAGGTCAACCTCATTGGAGGC
Organism: Spirochaetota bacterium; assembly: GCA_029548715.1. GTDB lineage: Bacteria > Spirochaetota > JAGLSM01 > JAGLSM01 > JAKPMW01 > JAKPMW01. The sequence goes on from JAKPMW010000125.1 coordinate 2,826, forward strand.
AAGGATGTCCAGCGCCTCGCTTCCGCTGGAGGCGGTCAGAATGGAGTATTTCAGGGCGGAGAGCATGCGTTGCATGCTGTCCAGGATATAGAGCTCGTCATCCACGATCAGAATTGTCTTATTCATGCGTCCTCACAACCGTCCCGGCGTCTGTTGTTTTCCGTCGTTACTGAGTACAGTATATCGTCATTCCCGGCTTTTGGCATTAATCGTGTTGTCTGCCATCGTCCTGAAAAAAGCGGGAGAAACAGCAAGCAGGCTCGCTGCTGCCTCCGCCGAGCCTGCTGAGGCAAGCACCTTTTCTGAAAGAACCCGCAAAAACCTTCCCAGATCAAGCGGTTCCTGTATGAGGTCCCGCCCGGCAAGCAGTTGGAGCAGGATGCCGGCAGTATCAAGGGCCAGGGTTTTTTCTGGATCGAGGATCAGGTGCTCGATGACCTCGCCCTGGCCCAGCACAATCGAGCGTTCGAGCACGTTTTCGAGTTCACGGATGTTCCCCGGCCAGGGGTGGTGCACGGCTTCCTGCAGGGCGGATGGGCCGATCTGTCTGCGGGGGATTTGCATTCGTTGGCAGACCCGGGTGAGAATGTGTTCGACAAGGGTCGGGATGTCCTCGGGCCGGTCACGCAGGGCGGGCATGGTAACGGGAATCACATTGAGCCGGTAAAAGAGGTCTTCACGAAAGGACCCGTCCCGGACCATGCGCTCAATCGGTTTGTTGGTCGCTGCGATGATGCGAACGTCGAGTGAGACGAGCTCCGTGCCTCCGACGCGCATAAAGGCGTGCTCCTGGATTGCCCGCAAGAGTTTTGCCTGGAGATCAAGGGGCAGATCGCCAATCTCGTCGAGAAAGAGTGTCCCGCCGTCAGCGAGTTCGAAGCGGCCTTTTTTTTGCTTGCCTGCTCCGGTAAAGGCACCCTTTTCGTATCCGAAGAGTTCGCTTTCAATCAGGTCGCGGGGGATGGAGGCGCACTCGATGGTGACAAAGGGTCTGGCCGAGCGGGGGCCGCAGGCATGCAGGGTTCGGGCGAAGTGGCTTTTTCCCGTACCGCTCTCTCCTCCGACCAGGACGGGGGCGTCACTTGCGGCCACCATCGGGATCAGGCGGCGCAGCTTGAGTGCGGCGGCGGATGTTCCCACATAACCTTCAACTTCTTCAAGCAGCGAGAGACGGCGGGCGAGGGCCTTGTTTTCCCTGTCCAGCTTTCGCAGGCGGGACAGGCGGTCAAGAAGATGGGAGAGCTCGTCCATCGGGAAGGGTTTGACCAGATAGTCAAAAGCACCCTCACGCAGGGCGGCCACCGCATCGTGGACCGAGGCATGTGCTGTCATCATGATCACTTCGCAGGACGGTGCATTGACACGCACATGGCGCAATAATTCTATTCCGGATTGCCCGGGCATCCTGATATCACAGAGAACGACCTCAGGCTGGTTCATCGTCATGGCCTCAACTGCCTGGCTCATGCTGCGTGCAGTCAGCGGCCTGATCCCCAGACTCTCCCGGATAAAGACGGACAGCGAGTCCAGCCATGCCTGGTCGTCATCAACGATGAGAAGCGAAGAGATGGGCGTGATTGGTGCCATGGGGGCAGTATACACTCTCTGCCCTCTCAGCGCCAGAGCCCGTCGTCACCTTTTTCAAGATCAATGATGGTTCGCCCACGCTCGTCCCGATGCACTTTTCCGGACTCGTCGCGGGATCCGGAGCCCTGGTCAGGAGATCGTGCGCTTCGGGGCCGAGTCCGTCGCTGCGCCAGCATGAAGAGGGACATCAGACTGACGCCGATAACGATTCCACTAAAATGAGCCAGATGCGCGACAGGACTGATGCGCTGGTTGAGACCTGACATCAGTTCGAAAAAGGCATAGAGCATGATCAGGGTCCAGGCACGCACGGGGATGATTCCGAAGAGGAGGACCACGGCTGTGGGAAAGGCGCGGGCAAAGCCGGCGGCAACCCCCAAAACGGCGCCGGATGCACCAATCATGGGGACCAGGGCACTCCCATCGGCGGCATCAAGGGCAATCAGCCCGTGAAACAGGGCTGAACCGATACCGCTGATGAAAAAGAGTATGGCAAAGCGGAACTTGCCCAAGGTCTGTTCAAGCGGTCGGCCGAAGGCATGCAGTGCAATCATGTTGAAGAGCAGATGGAAGAAGCCGACGTGCAAAAAAATGTAGCTGACAAATTGCCAGAGGTGTTCCCGGGAGATGGCCTGTTCGGGAACAAAGCCGAAGAGAAGGTTGAACTCCCGGGTGTTTCCTGAAAAAAGCTGCAAGAGCCAGGCTGCAACGGCTGTAATGATCAGACTCCCGGTCAGGCTTGATGCCTGACGGGCAGCCGAGCCATAGCGTGTAAAGACGATGGGCATGAGTCTTCTCCGGAAAATCTCAGTATTCTGTCAAGTGTACTACCGGGTTTTGCCCGGGGACAGTACGTGAGTGTACGGGATACGATCGAGGGTGTGATTGATGACTGTCCTGGAGGAGTGAAAAATGTTTGTGGCGATCTGTATTGCGGAGATTTCGATTCCCGAGGCTGGGAGTCTCAAGGACAAACGACGGGTGGTGCGCAGCCTCAAGGATCAGGTGCGGCGGGAGTTCAATGTCTCGATCGCCGAAATTGAAAAAAACGAGAACCATACGGTCGCGGTTTTGGGGATGACCTCTGTCTGCAATGATCCGCTGTATCTGGAGGGACAGGTCAGGCACCTCGAAGAGAAAATCGACGTCCTCAGCGGAGGAATGCTGGCCTGGTTCGAGCACACCATCGAACGGCATGAGCCTCGCGAGGACTGGAATACCGGCGAGAAGCAGGAGTTTTGAGATCCTGCGGATGGGTTTTCAATCGAAGCATCATGAAACAGTGCTGGGTATCCCGGATTCGCACCACTGATTTGGAATACCGCTGGATCGTTCCGGGGTAGTGTTTAGCCTGTAGCGGGAGTCAAGTCGGTTTCACAATTGCCCGATAGTCGGGAGTAGGGCTTTTACCAAAGCACACGATCTTGACAGACAGGCGCACCATTCATGCAGACAGATCTCCTCCCAGAGGATGAGAATATCCTTGATCATCCGTCTCTCTCCCATCAGTTGATAGCCTATATCGGAAACAAGCGGCGTCTCTTGCCCCTGATCGCGCGGGCGATCAGGGCATGCGGAGCTGATGGGGTTTCTCCGGATGAAGACGGGGTACGCCCGCTCTTTGTGGATTTCTTTGCCGGGAGCGGGGCTGTCTCCCGGCTGGGAAAGCTGCTTGGATATCACGTTATCGCCAACGATTGGGAAGAATACTCGTGGATTCTCAATGAAGCATTTCTTGTCACCAACAGGGACGAGCTGGGCAGCCTGTTTTCGCGGCATGGCGGAATCGCCGGGGTACGCGATCTGCTCAATACACTCAGCCAGCCTGATGAGCATGACCGGCTGATCAGCCGGTTGTATGCTCCTGCCTCGACCGAGGAAGCCGATCCTGAGCATGAGCGGATGTTTTACACTGCGGAAAACGCCCGCAGGATTGATGCCATCAGGGGCTGGATCGAGCGGGAGTATCCCGGGGAGATTCTTGACGAGCAGGCAGCGCGAGAAAAACGGTTGCTGCTGGGCCTTTTGCTGTATGAGGCGGCGACGCATTCCAATACTTCTGGAGTCTTCAAGGCCTATCACAGCGGGTTTGGCGGACGGGGCGGGGATGCGCTGACGCGGATCATGGGTCGGGTCGAACTTGAGATGCCGGTCCTGACGAACGGCTCGGCCGAGGCTTCTCGCGAGGATGCCCTCGCCCTGGCAGCCCGGCTGGCGCGGCAGAAGCGGATGATCCGGATTGCCTATCTTGATCCTCCCTACAACCAGCACCAGTATGGATCAAACTACCACCTCCTCAACACGATCTCCCGGTTTGACAGACCGAAGATATCAGTCCGGCCGCGAGCAGAGGATGGAAAGCGTTGTGACAAGGCCGGGATCAGGCGGGACTGGGTCAAAACCCGCTCGCCCTTTTGCAGTCGGGCTGCGGCCGAAGATGCCTTTGCCAGGCTTGTAGAGACTATTCAGGCTGAGCACATCCTGGTTTCATACAGTACCGAGGGAATGATCCCGATTCACAGGATGGTCGATATTCTTGGAGAGCGGGGCCGTCTCGAGATTGTCCTTGCCGAGTACACTCGCTATCGGGGGGGGAAACAGGCCCTGACGACGACCACCAGCAATATCGAGTTTGTCCTGATTGCGCATACCGGTGAAGTCAACAGCGAGGAGGATACCCGCAGGGTTCTTCAGACGATCGGTATCTCGCAACTGCAGACCCTTGTCAAGCGTGCTGTCAGTCCGGCTGCCCTGCTGGACGCAGGATACGAGGTGAGGGGATTTGCGCGGCTTGACCATGGTCTTGTCTTTGAGCGCCGGATGGACTCTGGTCTGACTGTTCAGGTAAGCGTCAATGACTTCAAACATATCGCCGCCTGCAGGTTCTTTTCCGGTGGTGAAGAAGTTCAGCCCGGAGATATGGCCGAGGCCAGGTTTTCGGCGGTCCTTGCCGAAATCACGAGTCTGACCTCACGAACCCGGGAGGAGGAGCTTGAGGTGACCATGCACTGGGTGCGCTATCTTTTGGATACCGGTGAGATTGAGCGTCTCGTCCAGCCGATGAGCGAGATTCCCCTTCTTCTCAAGAAATTCAATGACAGCACAGCGTACCAGGCATCGCTGGAGTATCTGGGCAAGGTACTCGAGCTGGCGGGAGAGATGCAGCGGTCAGCCCGGCCCGGAGATCTGCGGTTCGCACGACGGTACCAGCGTTTTGCCGGACAGCTCGCCATGATCGCCCGGCGCAAACTGGCGGTTGCCTCCCGGGACGACAGTGATGTGTTGCGCCATCTCAGGGAATGTGTCCGGGAGCGCAGTCGTCTGATGGATGCAGTGTCTGCAGCAGGTGGCAGCTGACGGACCCGGTGTTTTTGGTGAAGCGACTCCAGTCCCGGGATTGGCGCCAGTGTTCGTGATAGTATGCCGGCACCCGCGAAGGTGTGTTCGCAAGCTCTGTGGATGGTTTATATCCGGGACGTGATCCCGTGCATTTTTATGGCTATACTTAGGATGGGCCAGAGCCCGTAATACTCGGTATGGAGAACAACGATGCAGACACGAATGATCATGGGCATTGTCCTCGCAGTGTGTGCCGTCATTTTTATCGCGCAGAACATGTCTCGGATTGATTTGAATATTCTTTTTTTCACGTTTAGTTCACCGGCATTGATTTTTTACATTATCCTCCTCGGGATCGGATTTGCTCTTGGTATCCTGGTCAAGAGCAAGAATAAGCACTGATGCGTATTCCCCTGGTTTTTGCGCTTGTCCTCTGGCTGATTTTGCTGGCCGGTGTGTACGGGACTGCCCTTGTGTTTCCCCCTGCCTGGGCCCTGCCCCTTACCCAGCTTCTTATGCTGGGAGGGGCGTTTATTGGCGCCCGGTTTTTGCTGCCTGGGCGCGAGGGGACGCCGGTACTGCGCCGGCTGTCCTGGACAGGGCAACCTCCGGCTGAGGTCGCCCTGGCTGGCGTGGCCGCGTTTTTGCTTTTGCCGGGGATGCAGATGATCTTCGACAGGATGTTCAGGCTCTTTCCAGGGTACGCCGAATATGTGGCCAGCCAGCAGGCGGTACTCGGCAGTGACAGTCTTGGCCTGGGATACGGCTTTCTCCTCGTCACAATCGTGGTACTCCCTGCCCTCTGCGAGGAGTTCCTGTTTCGGGGGTATCTTTCGTCAGCCCTCAGGGCCTCAGGCTTTGGCGTATCTGCGACCGTCATGCTGGGAGGATTGCTCTTCGGACTCTTTCACCTTGACCCCTGGCGCCTGATTCCGGTGTCCATTTTGGGGATGATCATGGTCTGGCTGGTCGAGACCGGGGGCAGTCTCCTGGCCGGGATGGCGTTTCACTTTGTCAATAACGGAATCGTGTTTCTCGGGTCGGTGCTGGCTGCCAGCAGTCCCAATGCCGGACTGGACAATGCCGATATATCATTGGGCCAGGTCTTTTTCTCGGGGACCCTTTTTGCTCTCGGTGTGCTTGCCCTTGTGTCCTACGCCCGGCGGGCCGGGGTCAGAAGATCGAAAGCGCCGAGCCGCGCTTCGGTTGCTGGTCAGCCAGGTAGTGGTTGGTGAGAAAGTGTGTGATGGCCGGGCGCAGGTTTGGGCGCTCAGCGGCCTGTTTAAGATGCTGATTCCAGTCTGACTGGTAGACCGGAAAGCGCCTGGCCTCGCCCGATTGTTCCTGGTACAGCAATGCGGTTTCAAGGATGCAATTCGGTGTCACCTTGAGAAAAATGATGCCATCCTCCGCCTTGATACTGAGCAGGTACCCGGCGAGCTGTTCCTGATCGCTGATGCGGAAGAGGGTGTAGTGATCCTCACTGCGGGTTGAATACCCGGCAGCCTGGGGGTAGAGCTCGTCGCGGACAATGTACTCGGGCGGGAGTCCACAGGAGACCAAGACGGAGAGGCTTGCAAGCACAAGAAGGATTGTTGTTTTCATGTCTACAAGCTAACATCTCTGAGTCCGGGTGAAAATCGTCATACATGGGTCGTTTTGTCTTGTTTTTCCAATATATGCTGCATATATTTCAGTCACAATCGACGCGGGGTGGAGCAGTTGGCAGCTCGTTGGGCTCATAACCCAAAGGTCGCAGGTTCAAGTCCTGTCCCCGCTAAACAACCGCTCACGGCGGCGTAGCTCAGCGGTAGAGCAGTGGAATCATAATCCATTGGTCCGGGGTTCAAATCCCTGCGCCGCTACACCGTTTCCCTCGTCGGGGAGACGGTTTTTTTTTGCCTGGACGGAGGAAGCAGGATGTATACCTGGCATGTCAGTACAGCCTTCGGTCTCGAATCCGTGGTCGGGTCCGAACTCACAGCCCTTGGGATCGAAAACGCGGGTGTCGGCAACGGGATGCTCGAAGTCCGGGGGGATGCGACGGTATTGGCCCGGATGCAGTTGTGGTTGCGCTGTGCCGAGCGGATCTCGCTGGTTCTGGACCGGTTTTTGGCCCGGGATTTTGATGATCTTTTTGAAGGAATCATCAACATTCCCTGGGAAGATGTTGTACCCTGGGATGCCCGGATCCTGATTGTTTGCCCGCTGGCGGCCAATGCCACGATCAACAGCGCACGCAGTGCCCAGGCTATCACGAAAAAGGCAATTGTCGAACGGCTCAAGCGGGGTACCGGGCGGCGGGTTTTTCCGGAAACCGGGGAGGCCTATTCAATCACGGTTGATATCTCGGCTGATACGGCGACGGTCCTGCTTGATGCCTGCGGAGACGGGTTGCACCGGCGTGGATACCGGATCGAACCTGGTGTTGCTCCTGTGCGCGAAACGACAGCGGCAGCTATGGTCTTGCTGTCGGGCTGGGTCGGCCTGCCGGGTGCCGACGGAGTTTTGCGCAGACCTGGCAGTATGGCCGATGGTGAGATTCTGTGGGATCCCTGCTGCGGCTCGGGTACCATCGCCATTGAGGCGGCCATGCTGGCGGCAGATATTGCACCGGGTCTGATGCGGTATTTCGCCAGCGAGACCTGGGGTTTTTTGGATACGACTGTTTTTGAACGCGAGCGGGCCAGTGCCAAGGAGCGGGCCGTGGCGGGGATCGACAAACCGGCCCCCGTTGTGCGGGCCAGTGACCTCAGCCCGCAGGCGATTTCGGCGGCTGACGGGAATATGCGCCGTGCCGGTGTCGCCGGGCGGATCAAACTCTTCAAGGCCGATGTCATGGAGATGGCAGATCCCGCTGTTCCCGCATTGATATTGACCAATCCACCGTATGGTGAGCGGCTTGGTGATGATGAGGAAGCCGCGCAGATGGCTGTCGGGATGTTTGACCGTTTGCGAACGTTTGGCAACCCGTGGCGTTGCGGGATGTTGACACCCAACCGCGAGATCAATACCGTTGTCGGAATGCGCTATCGCAAAAACCGCAAGCTGTACAACGGGAAACTCTGTGTCTGGCTCTGCTGGTTTGACGGGAGAGATGCAGAGGAGACAGAGTCGCAGGGTTGATGTGATCCTTTGACGGGAGACCGCTTTGGGCCCGGGCACAAAAAACCGCCGGTGTGTACTCCGGCGGTTTTTTGTTGCCTGCGTACAGCGGCGGGCTGGGTACAACGGTTTTCTTACTGGATAGAGGTGTAGGTATCTCCGAACGACAGGGTGACACTTTTTTCCGAGGTAATCCCGGGGGTAAAGCTGACAGAGGCAGCCGTGGCTGTCGAGTTGCCATTGGCATAGACTCCACAAAACTCCGTACCGCTGTCAAAATTCTTGTTTCCATTGCTGTCAAACCAGGCAGCCAGCCAGACCTTTTCGTTGGTCAGTCCCGAGATGACGAAGGTCCGGGTTTTGCTTTGCACGTATGACAGATTGGTTATGAATGATGCCGAAAAATTGGTGCTCCCGAAGACGGCGATTGCCAGACGGTTGGTTGCTTGAGCCTCAAGTGCACCGCTATAGGTCACGCTGGCCCTGAGGGTGCCGGTCTGGTAGAGGTAATTCGGGCTGACGCCCATGGCAAAGGCATTGGTTGTCGATCCGCCATACACTTTTGCTGCACTGAGATTGGTCAGCACCAGGGCGTTCTGGTATGTGACAAAGGGTTCACGGATATCAAGGGTTGCATTGTTGTTACGGTCGTGCCAGGCAAGGATATAGACCGGACTTGCGGTGATGTTGGTCAGGACAAGCAGCAGGCTGTTGGTGGACGTAAAGGCATGATTTGTGACGGCAAGGGCAGGGGACCCGTCAGCATTGGTGTTGGTGTAGACTGCAAGGCGTAGCGGGCTGGTCCCTGACACGATGATATTGGTACTTGCCGAGAGGGTCAGGGAGAGCGTTGCCGGGTTGTCGGCGGAGGCGAAGAAGAAGTTTGAAATCCCCTCACCTTCGGTCGAGCATGCCACGAGTACAGGCAGCAGCAGGCAGACAGCGGCAATCAGCAGAAGATGCCGCCTTGTGTGCATTGTTATGGACAGCTTGATTGTACAGCGCATGAGAATGTTCCTCCAAGGTACACGCCGGATGGGATGGCAGATCCGGACTCTCCAGCTTCAGGATATCCCGTTTGCAGATATTTTACGGCTTTTTTTTCTGCAGCTCGACGCGAAATTCCTCCAGCAGGTCATTCATGACCGAGTTGAGTTTTTCCAAGACAGCCGATGCGAAGACGGCCTTTTCGCTTTCCTCACCCTGCTGTGATTCGAAACCGTCAAGGTATCCGTTGATTGTCTGCTGGATCTGGTTCCAGCGCTCGCGCTGCTCGCGGAATCCGGTATCAACCGGTGACTGCCGCCAGGTGATCGAGAGACCGTCCGGGACAAATTCGATCTCCGCCGACTCGTGCCATTCAGGGATGTGGGTATCCAGTCCCAGTTCGGTCTCGATGCTTGCGGCAAAGGCCTGGCTGGCCTCCGGATCACCATGGACCAGAAACACTGTCGGGCTGGACGCCTGGTAAAACTTGAGCCAGGACAGCATTTCGGCCGAATCGGCATGGGCCGAAAGGCCACCGATGGTGTGGATTCTGGCGTTGACCTGAAGGGTCTCGCCCAGGATGCTGACCTTTTTGGCTCCCTCGATGATGCGCCGGCCCAGGGTGCCTTCGGCCTGATAGCCGACAAAGAGGATGTGGCAGTTTTTCTGCCAGATGTTGTGCTTGAGGTGGTGCACGATGCGGCCTGCATCACACATCCCCGAAGCCGAGAGAATGATTTTGGGGCCGGGAACATCATTCAGGGCCATTGAGTCATCGACTGACTCGGTAAAGTGAAGATCCGGCGTCCGCAGCGGATTTTTTCCCAGACGGACGTACTCAAGGGTTTTTTCGTCGTAGAGGTCCTTGTGCAGCTCGTAGATCCGGGTGACCTCGCGGGCCATCGGACTGTCGACGAAGACGGGCATGGCCGGGATGCTGTTGGACTGTGAAAGTTCAAAGAGGCGGTAGAGCATTTCCTGGGTGCGACCGACGGCAAA
>JAKPMW010000136.1 GCA_029548715.1 Spirochaetota bacterium
CGCTTCCAGTTTTCGCGGGAAAAACAAAAGAGGGTCACAACCCTGACCGGCGTCTTCTGGACAAGCGTCAAAAACCGCTTGAGCGCCTGCATCCCGGCCCTGTGACCCCGATTGCGTGAATAGCCCCGGGCGGTGGCCCAACGTCCGTTTCCGTCCATGATGATGCCCACATGTTCGGGAAAACGTCCATCCTCCAACTCGATGTCTGCTATCTTCATGACCCCGTCCCGGACCGCAGCGAAAACCACTGCCATCACACTTCCATTATTTCTTTTTCCTTGTTTTTGAGGAGCTGGTCAATATTTCTGACAGCGTCATCAGTCAGCTTCTGGGTCTGGTCAATCGCCCGCTTCTCGTCATCTTCGCTGATACTGTGATCCTTGAGAAGCTTTTTGAAGCCGTCATTGGTATCGCGCCGGATATTGCGCAGGGCGACCTTTCCTTCCTCGGCCAGCTTTTGGGCATATTTGACAAATTCCCTGCGCCGTTCCTCGGTCAATTCGGGAAACGTCAGCCTGAGAATCTTTCCGTCAAAGCCGATTCCAAGACCGAGATTGGCCTTTTGCAGGGCCTTGTCGATGGCCTGGCCCGCACCGGCATCCCAGGGTGTGACAAGAATGACCCGGGGCTCAGGAACCGAAAGCGTGGCAAGCTGTGAAATGGGCATTTGCTGTCCATAATACTCGACACGGACGTCATCCAGGACAGAGGTACTGGCACGTCCAGTCCGAATGTGCGAAAACTCCTTGCGAACCGTGGCAATCGTCTTTTCGATCCGCACGGACATATCCTTGATGGCTTCAGATACAGGCATGGAATTCCTCCTATGTTAGCTGACAATTGTCCCACAGGGCTCACCAGCAAGAGCCCGTGCAATGGCACCATCCTCGAGCATGGAAAAAACGCAGATCGGAATCCGGTTTTCCATGCAAAAGGAGATGGCAGTCAGATCCATGACGGCAAGCCGGCGCTCAAGAACCTCAGGGTATCCGATATGCGTATAGCGGACAGCAGAACTGTCACTCGCCGGATCCGCCGAGTAGACCCCGTCGACCTTGGTGGCCTTGAAAAGCATCCCGGCACCTATCTCGGCAGCCCGCAAGGCAGCCGCAGTATCCGTGGTAAAAAACGGGCTCCCGGTGCCAGCCGCCAGGATGGCAACCCGCCCCTGGTCAAGCGCTGCATGGACTTCTGGTATTGATACCTGCCTGGCGACTCCACCTACCGCAACAGCCGAAAACACCTCGGCGGGAACCCCGGCTGCGCAAAGAACATCACGCAAGGCAAGCGAATTGATCAGGGTGGCAAGCATACCCATCTGGTCGGCAGTGGTCCGGGCAAGACCCAGCGATGCGCCTCCGGCAAGACCACGAAAAATATTGCCGCCGCCTGTTACGACGGCGACACTCACCTTGCCGGATGCAACAGCCTGGCCTATCTCACGGGCAACCCGTACAAGGATCCCCGGCGAAAACGGGCCCTGGCCCGCTTCGTCGGAGAGCGCCTCCCCACTGAGCTTGAGCAGGACCCGTCGCCGGGTACACACCGACTCACTCAAGCTCTTCCCCAACCATGTAGCGGGTAAAGCCCTTGATTGTCACCTTTGCGCCGACCTTGCCGGCAACTTCATCCGTCAACTGCTGGATCGTAAGCTTGTTGTCACGGATAAAGGCCTGATCAACAAGGGTGATCTCCTTGAAAAACTTGGAGAGCTGGCCATCCATCATCTTTTCGACAATTTCGGCGGGCTTGCCACTTTCGGCAGCCTGCTTGCGAAGGATGTCCTTCTGCTCTTCGACGACCTTGGCCGGAACACTCGAGCGATCCAGGGCAACCGGATTCATGGAAGCAACCTGCATCGCCACATCACGGGCATACACCTTGAACTCTTCCTTGTCGGCTGCGGCCGGGGTATCAAGACCAAAGGAGACAACTGCCGCAATGCGGCCGCCATGCACATAGCCGGCCACGTAGTCACCCTCAAGGCGACTGCTGCGGCGGATCGTGATGTTTTCGCCAAGCTTGGCGATTGTCAGCTTGACCAGCTCGGTCGTTGCCGCATCAAGATCCTCAACAGAGGCAACCGGCTTGCCGCTTGCCAAAACCGCATCGGCTACCTTGCCTGCGAATTCGGTAAAGACTTCGTTTTTACCGACAAAATCAGACTCGCAGTTGACCTCAATGATCAGGCCGGCCTTGCCATTGGTAACAGCCGCGATTGTTCCTTCCTTGGTAGCCCGGGCCACGCGCTTTGCCGCATCGGCCAGGCCTTTTTCCTTGAGAAGGAGCAGGGCCTTGTCAAAATCCCCGTTGGTCTCCGTCAGGGCCTTTTTGCAGTCCATCATTCCGGCAGCGGTCTTGTCACGAAGCTTTTTGACCAGCTCGGGAGAAATCCCCCCTGCCGCAGGTGCAGCAGGTGCCGCCGCAGCAGCAGGTGCAGCAGCAGGTGCAGCGGGTGCCACAGGTGCCGAAGGTGCAGCCTCAGCAGGCTTTGCTGTCCGGGCCGGCTCAACCGCCTCCGGCTCGTAGTTGTCCGATCCTGCACTGTAAAAGCCCTGCCCCGACATGGGCTCGCTGCCCAGCTCACGGCCACCCTCCTGGGCGCCCTCGATGATGGTCAGGCTGAAGATGTTCGCAAACAGCTTGATGGCGCGAATGGCATCGTCGTTGCCGGGAACAACGTAATCGATCAGGGTTGGATCACAATTGGTATCCACAATGGCGAAAATAGGGATCCCCAGCGAGCGGGCCTCGTTGACGGCAATGGCTTCGCGCTTGGGGTCGAAGATGATGATGGCATCGGGAAGCTTCTGCATCCCCTTGATACCACCGACGTTCTTCTCGAGCTTCTCTTTTTCGCGGGTCTTCTCAAGCCGTTCCTTTTTGCTGATCAGGGAGTTTGTCCCGTCTGTCTCGGCCTTTTCGAGGCGCTGCAGCCGCTGAATCGTCTTCTGGATCGTGGTAAAATTGGTCAGCGTTCCGCCCAGCCAGCGATTGGTGACGTGGAACATTCCGCACTGCTCGGCGGCCTGTCTGACGGCGGCCTGGGCCTGCTTCTTTGTCCCGACAAACAGCACGTTTCCGCCCTGTCGCACCATGTTGTGCAGGGCTTCGATGGCTTCGTTGATCTTGGCAAGGGTCTTTTGCAGGTCGATGATGTGAATGCCGTTGCGCTCGGTGAAGATGTACGGTGCCATCTTCGGGTTCCAGCGGCGTGTCTGGTGTCCGAAGTGAACACCGGACTCGAGAAGCTCTTTCATTGTTACTTTGGCCAAAGTTCTTTCCTCCTGAAACATCCGTCCTTCCGGGACGGTATGACTCCCCGAGCGCAAAACCGCATTCACGTTACACAGCGTCCCGTTACAACGCGGAACCGCCGGAGATTTTCCGTACTGCCATGCAGTACGGTGTTTTTACAACAGGCTGAATCCGAGACTGCGAACCCGGGCTGAGAACAGTTCGAGAGGGAGTCCGACGACATTGGACCAGCTCCCCCGAATCTCCTCAACCAGAAGGGCACCCAGATCCTGAATCCGGTAGGCGCCCGCAACATCGGTCACGGCTTCCCGATCAACATACGCACAAATCTCTTCCTGGTCAAGTGCCCTGAAGCGGACCACGGTTTCGGCCAGCGAGACATCAAGGACACCATCGGGCAGGCACATCAGGGCCAGGCCGGTCACAACCCGGTGCTCCCGGCCCGAAAGCCGCTGGAGCATGTCCAGGGCCGCATCCGTGTTGCCAGGCTTTCCGAGGACAGCCCCGTCAAGCACGACCACCGTGTCGGCCCCAAGGAGAAGCGCCGGCGAAACGTCAAGCCCCCTGGCCATGACAGCCGCGACCTTGCCGTGGGCAAGGCGACGCACAAGCTGCCACGCATCCTCACCAGCCAGCATCTGTTCATCAAGAAACGCAGGCTGGACAAGAGGCTCGATTCCGATAGAGCGCAATAGCGCAAGCCTTCTCGGCGACTGCGAGGCAAGCACGACCCGGGGGAGTGTGTTCACAACCGCCTCCAGACCAGAAGGGCAGCAACAATCCCCAGGACCGCCGCAATATTGAAGCGGATACCGGCCCGCAGGACGTGAATGTCAAACCCCAGATCAATCCCGGGCCGGAACACGACATCCAGCCCCGGCAGGAGGACCACAAGCAGCCTCCCGAAGACAACACCGCCCAGGGCTCCAAGCACACACACAAGGATGACCATCCCGACTCGCCGCTCACCTGCCATGACACACCCTCCCTGCACAAAAAAACATAGTACCCGTCGCCCGCACAGGCAAAAGGATCGGCAAGCCGGACACGAACCGCGATATGTGTTATTCTTGAACGCATCATGGCTCAGACACTTGGCACACACCTCCTCCTCGAATTTTCGGGCTGCCCCTTTGCCCTGCTGGATGATCCGGCCACAGTCGAGCGGGCCCTCCTCGCGGCTGCAGCCGCGGCCGGAACCACTGTCCTTGAGGCCCATTTTCACCGCTTCCAGCCCCAGGGGGTCACCGGCATCCTTCTCGTCAGCGAATCCCACCTGAGCATCCATACCTGGCCCGAACTCGGCTACGCGGCGGTTGATTTTTTCAGCTGCAGCCCGAAAACCCGCTTTGCTGCAGCCGAGCAGGTTTTGCAGCAGGCCTTCACCCCTGCAAGGATTGCCCGGCAGGTCGTTGAGAGAGGGCCGGAGGGGTAAACCGGCCGGACAGGCGTGCTTGCCCTGCACAAGAAGTCCAAACTACTATTATCTGCGGGATCTGCCCTGCGGCAGAACGATTCCACAAACGTCTGAAGGAAACAACCACCCTATGGAAAACACGATCATCCGTTTCGAAAACGGCAACCTGCTTGTGCCGGACAGACCGGTCATCCCTTTTATCGAAGGTGACGGGACCGGGCCGGATATCTGGGCTGCCAGTGTGCGCGTCATGGATGCAGCTGTCAAAAAGGCATACAGCGGGAAAAGAGCTGTCGAATGGAAGGAAGTCCTGGCCGGACAGAAAGCCTTTGACCGGACAGGAAGCTGGCTTCCCGATGAGACCATCGAGGCGTTTCGCACCTACCGGGTCGGGATCAAGGGCCCGCTGACAACACCGGTCGGCGGGGGCATCCGCAGCCTCAATGTGGCCCTGCGCCAGATCCTCGACCTCTATGTCTGTCTGCGACCCGTCAAGTACTTTGAGGGTGTCCCCTCGCCCGTCAAGCGTCCCGCCGATGTTGATATGGTCATTTTTCGCGAAAACACCGAAGACGTCTATGCCGGCAAGGAGCTCGAAGAGGGAAGCGACAAGGCAAAAAAGCTGATCGAATTTCTCAAGGCCGAGTTTGGCTGGGATCTGAGACCCGATTCGGGACTGGGTCTCAAGCCGGTTTCGCGCACGGGAAGCGAGCGCCTGATCCGGGCCGCGATCCGGCATGCGATCGAGCATGGCCTCCCCAGTGTCACCCTGGTCCACAAGGGCAATATCCAGAAATTCACCGAAGGCGCTTTCCGCAAGTGGGGCTACGAACTCGCCGAACGCGAGTTCGGCGGGCAGACGGTCTCCTGGGAGGCCTGCAACGGAAATCCGCCCGCAGGCAGGATCCTGATCAAGGACTGCATCGCCGACAACTTCCTCCAGCAGATCCTGACCCGCCCGAGGGAGTTTTCGGTCATTGCCACGACCAATCTCAACGGCGACTATATCTCGGACGCCCTGGCTGCCGAGGTCGGCGGAATCGGGATCGCCCCGGGAGGCAACATCAACTACGAAAGCGGGTTTGCCGTCTTTGAGGCAACCCACGGAACGGCTCCAAAATATGCCGGTCAGGACAAGGTCAATCCGGGCTCAGTGATCCTCTCCGGCGAGATGATGCTGCGCCACATGGGCTGGAGCGAGGCGGCGGACCTGATCATCAGCGGACTCTCGAGGACAATCGCGAACAGGACAGTCACCTACGACTTTGCCCGCCTGATGGAGAGCGCAACGGAGGTTCGCTGCAGCGAATTTGGAACAAGGATTATCGAAAACATGTGAGCATGCATGCCACAGGATTCCAGCGGGGGACGCACAGGTCGTGCGCTCCCCGCTTTTTTTACACCCCGAGGAGCTTGCGGATCGCGCCCAGCTTGCCGGTCCGGATCCGGATCACCCGGCCATCTGCAAACGTCATCCGGATACCCTTGAAAAATCCGATTTCAAGCGAGCGCAACGATGCCGTGTCGATATCAAGACTGGATTCGTGCCGCGCAGAAACTGCAGCGACGCGATTGGCAAATTCACCTGTATCCGCCGAGGACGCGGCCAGCTCCCTGATGGCAACAATACCCTTCCCGTAATCGAAGATCTCCCCAAAACTCTTTTTCAGTTCTTTGGTGCTCTCCTTCAGCTCCTGAAAGGCCCCCTTGATGGTTGTCGCCTCCCCACCCCCGTCAAACGGGTCAATGATCTGCAAAACATTCAGTACGATCCTGCCCGGCACCACGACGAGATTCCCGCTGTGGCGAACCATCCCCACACCATAATTCGCGTGCTTGACCAGGATAAAATCCCTGTCTTCCACAAGTGCCATCGCACACCTCCTTGGCCCAAACCAGGACGTTGTCTCAGCCCCGCAAGCCCGCATCCATGGCTGCCAGGGACAGATTCATCCGCAAACCCGGCGGCAACAAACAGGATGCCTGGATATTTTCCGGGGCTGCCTTTCACGAGTGTATCACGATTCGTCCATATTTTCCGAATCATGAAGCAAGGGGCAAGCAACCCTGATCTTTTGGTACAATGTATATATGCGGACAGATTCCGTCCGCGGCGAGACAGACTGACAAGGAGCCAATAATGCGATTTCAATTTTTTCCTGCCCTGATCCTGATCATTCCTGCTGTATCCAGTCTTTCGGGAGCTGAACTGAATCTGCGCGGCATCGGAAAAATTTCCGGAACCATTATCAGCGAAACGAGGGACACGCTTGTCCTCAGCAATGCACTTTGGCCATCACTCTCCATCCCGCGTGAACACATCGTTCCTGATGATGCAGCCCGCGTCCCGGGAACAGTCTCCTGGAGGCGAAGCCTCATGCTGGGAACAGCCGTCTTCTCCGGCAACAGCAGCCTCACAACACTCTCAGCCGGTGTGCGGATAAACAGAAATTCACTCTGGATCAACGAATGGGATTTCTCATTTACCTGGGATCAGGCATGGGAAAAGGACGATATCAGCCTGCGACAGATTCGTTCATCACTCCGCTACGGCCATTCCTTTTCAAGATCGGTGTACGGGTACATCTCCACGGACCTGACACATGACATGAACAGCAATCTCGACTACCGCCTGATCCCGCTTGCGGGTGCCGGATACTGGCTGGCGGACAGGCCGGAGATCGGGATCATGCTGGAAGCGGGCGGTGGCTGGCGACGCGATGTTTCTGCTGCTGACGACAGCCAGGACAATGCCGTGCTCCTGCTGCGCAGTTCCCTGCGACTGATGTTTGCAGACAATGCAACGCTTGAGGCCAGCGTCCGCTGGCTGCCATCCATCAGTGATCCGTCACGCTCCCTCCTGGAACACGCCAGCCTGCTCACCCTGGAAATACTCCAGGGAATTGGAATTTCCATGGAATACAGGCTCACCCTTAACAGCCCGGCCGCTTTGCCTGCCAAAACTGTGGATCATGGACTGAAAACATCCCTCAACTGGAATTTCTGAAATCGATTGCTTTATCCGACCGGAAATGCGTTATACTGGAAAAGCGTACAGCGAAAAAACCGGAGGTTGGTTTTACCATGAAAATTTTTGTTCCATTTTTTCTGCTTTTCCTGATTCTCGCCGCATGCTCCGAAGACGCAGTTGACACGGGAAGCCA
This sequence comes from Spirochaetota bacterium, assembly GCA_029548715.1. GTDB lineage: Bacteria > Spirochaetota > JAGLSM01 > JAGLSM01 > JAKPMW01 > JAKPMW01. The sequence continues at coordinate 7,840 of JAKPMW010000136.1, forward strand.
GATCCCGTCCGGAAGCTCGACTTCCCAGACATCCCTGTCTGCCACCTCGACTTCATCGAGCCAGACAGAGCGCTTCACCCTCCTCTCCACTACCCCGACCCAGGGGGAAACAGGGGTTGCCAGGGATACTGCCATCACGCTGCTCTTCAGCCGGCCGGTCGATCCAGCCACCCTCGCAGGCAAGATTTCTCTGACCCAGTGGTGGGACGGAAACCAGGTCTCCACCATCAGCGGGACCATCGACAGCTCGAAAAATCCCGTCATCGTCTTCACCCCTGGCTCCGTGCTTGCTGATGAATACGAATTCAAGCTCCATCTTGATGCCGAGTCAATCCGGGATGCAGGGGGGACAAATCTTGAGCCTGTGGCAGACCTTGTCTTTGAAACCGGGCTTTCCGTCTCGGCCGACATGCCACACGTCATCCGGTCCACACCTCCCAATAATGCAACGGCTGTCCCGACCGGATCCCTGATACAACTGGTGTTTAGCGAACCGATGGCACAATCGACGCTGACAACCGGAACGATCCGGCTCTTTCCAACCGCGTCC
>JAKPMW010000055.1 GCA_029548715.1 Spirochaetota bacterium
GATCTACAATCTGGCCTGCCCGGCCAGTCCCGTCCATTACCAGTACAATCCCATCAAGACGATCAAGTGCTCCACCGTGGGGATGGTCAACATGCTCGGGCTGGCCAAGCGCTGCCGGGCCCGTCTGCTCCAGGCCTCGACCTCCGAAGTCTACGGCGACCCCGAGGTCCATCCCCAGGTCGAGTCCTATTGGGGAAACGTCAACCCGATCGGGATCCGCTCCTGCTACGACGAGGGAAAGCGGGTGGCCGAAACCCTCTGCATGGATTACCACCGGCACAACCGGGTCGATGTGCGCATCATCCGCATCTTCAACACCTACGGGCCGCGCATGCAGCCCGATGACGGACGGGTCGTGTCCAACTTTATCCTGCAGGCTCTCAAAAATGAGGACATCACGATTTATGGCGACGGAAGCCAGACCCGGTCATTCCAGTATGTGAGCGACCTGGTCGAGGGAATGATCCGGATGATGGAATGCCCCGACTGGACCGGCCCGGTCAACCTCGGGAATCCGGTCGAGTTTACCATTCTCGAACTGGCACAAAAAGTGATCGCCATGACGGGCTCGAAGTCAAAGATCCGCCACCTCCCCCTCCCGGCCGATGATCCCAAAAAGCGCCGGCCGGACATCAGCCTGGCCCGCGAACGTCTTGGTTGGGAACCGGTCATCCCGCTCGAGGAGGGGTTGAAAAGGACGGTGGAGTGGTTTGCGGGGATGGTGTGAGTGTGTACCGGGTGATATTTGAGGCGGTTCGTGAACCGCGCTGCATATTGCACCCGACTGATGCCTCTATGCAACGGGGCGATCGTGATGACGTCGAATGATTTTTCGCCGGTGTTGACATCGGCAGGGGCGGTTTTAAAACCTCCCTGCGTGTTGCATTGATTCATTGCGATTGATGCGTTCGTAATCATTACCGGGCATTCAGTCGGAAAACCGAAGGTCAGGAAAAGACGCTTGACAGCAACACAGCGCGTCAGCGCATACTCAAAACGTTCATGGCGTGTCGTTTTGGGTAAAGGATGACATCCTCAACAGGGTTCATTATTGAGCATCCTCAGGTTCTTTTTCCGGACACACAACTGATAACCATTCGCGGATTGCTGCTGAAGGTGCCGGTGTTGCTCCCTGACGGATATCGAATATAACATCAGTCCGTTCCTGCACTCTGACAACCTGTGCATCATCCGGAGGACCGCTATTGTCAACAAGGATGGACGCATCGGCAATTTCGACAGCCTTGCGTATTGCATGCTGCGTCCGTGGAAATCGGTCTCGCAATTTTGATACTTCAACATTGTGCCCACCACCCAAAACCCGGCTCTGAACACGGAGGATGGAAAGCTCCTTGTTGACCAAGCCAACAAAGAGCAGTACAACATAATACCCGTTTGCTTGGAGCTTCTCAATCAGGTCGATTTTGCTTCCAATACTGCCGTCAGGCCTTATCCTCCATTCTGAAAAAACCGTCTCCATGGCAAATGGCACCATACTGACCATAGCATTATCTACGAAAGACAAAACACCTCTCTGAGCGACCTTCATCCAGGCCTCGTTTTTGTCACGCAGCTTGACAGCCCAGCGTGGCAGAGGTTGTCTGTCTTTTATTTCCGGCAGAATGGACAACATCATCCGGTCGGCATTGATCAACGGTATTTGCAATTTATCGGCAAGTTTATTATACCAAAGTGTTGATTTACCTGAACCATTATGACCGGCAAGGATCACCGCCAACGGCTTGCCAGACCGAAGCTGATTCTGGATAATTCCGTCGACTGCATGATCAACACTTTTGAACATACCGAACACAGTTTCATTGGGTCAGCAGATGTTGACTGTGACCGGACGACGTCAGCGGGATGAACTTTCCCCGAACAATCCTGCCCTTTTCGATTTGGCCGTTTTCCTCACGAATGATCAGCTTGACATCGGAAGGGTCGCAATAATAGATCGGCCGGGAAGCGGTGTTTTCAAGCCGAATCCCCTTTTTTTTCAGGACAACTCGCCCCCTGAGCAAGGCCTCCTGCCCGGCTTTAATATTCCGCATGATGTCTTCCGGCGCAGGGGCATGAATGCCGATGCTTGTCAAAACGCTCGCTTCCCTATTCGGGAAAAGACGACTCAAAAGAGATCGCTTTTTTTTCAATCTGGTGGCTTTGTTTTTCATCATGGCATCTCTCCTGTCCTATTATACGCAAAGCTGATATCCAGCGCAACTTTTTTCGCGCAACGTACGATAACCTTGCCCGCCATCATGTGCAGCGTAAGGGAAGGTGGAAATGCCGGGGCGTTATATGCCCGCGCATGCAGGGGCGGTGGGCGACGTATCAATGTCCGCTATAAAACGGGGGCGATCGTGATGACGTTGAATGATTTTTTCGCCGGTGTTGGCAGGGGCGAGTTTGCCCCCTGCGTGTTGCATTGATTCATTGCGGCTGATGCGTTCGTAATCATTGCCAGGCCACGGCGGCAAGGCGTCTGCGTATTTCGCCGTGATGAAATGTATTGAACTAACCGTGGGCTACAGATTGCGGTTCATGGGGCGGTTACAAAGATCCGCCACCTCCCCCTCCCGGCCGATGACCCCAAAAAGCGCCGGCCGGACATCAGCCTGGCCCGCGAACGGTTAGGCTGGGAACCGCTCGTCCCGCTGGAGGAGGGGTTACAGAAGACAGTGGAGTGGTTTGCGGGGATGGGGTGAGGATCCGCAAGCGG
>JAKPMW010000150.1 GCA_029548715.1 Spirochaetota bacterium
TTGGACTCCTGCGAACCATCTCAAGTGCATCTTTTTTGAATTCTTCTGTGTACTGTCTTCTCTTTTTGGTTTCCATCAAATGTCTCCAGACTCATGGTATCTGAAGCATTCTCCTGTGTCCAGAAATTCGGGTTAATGCCAGGTGTACGCGGGAACAGCCATCGGGGGCCCGCCCATCGTGTGTGACGAGGACCTTGCGTCGTTCCAAAACGTCTCTTTTTGGCCGGAGGCTGTTCCCCATACAAGTAGCTTTTCTTCTTTTTCTGGCGACCGGTGCCCTGACAAGGCTGCATACGGCACCCCGCGAGGTGCATGACTGGCAGGGCGAGCTGGCCCTTGTGGGGAGTCTCAATAGTGCCGGGCTGGCACTCGAGCTGGAGCTTGTGCGGCGCTTTGACATATCTGATCCATCGGTCTGGCTGGCCAGCAATGCCCATATTGGGGTGGGGACCTTTATCTCGCTCTACCCGGTCGGTTATCACGCGGCCCTGCGGGTTGTGGTCAGTCCGCTCCTGTTTCTTGACGCCGGCATCCATGCTGGATTGCACGGGAGCTGGGAGATGTATCGCTATGACCAGTTGCCCGCCCGCTATGGGGAGAATGATCGTGACGGGCTGTCGCCTTCTGTCGAAAACATGGCCTGGATATCGCCCTTTGTGGTCCTCAAGGCAAAATTCGGAGGTCTGATTTCCTATAACTCCTTCTGGCTTGAGCGCTATTTCGGGCTGGATGGCTGGTGGATGAACTGGTATCACGACGCAATCATGCGTGACGGCTGGCTGGTGAATGTCAATAATTATCTGATGTACGAATTTCCCTCTGGCTGGCGGGTCGGCGTGTTTTCGAAATACTGGTACACCTGGGATGCACGCGAGACCAAGTGGCTGCTCGGTATCGGACCCTCGGCCCTGTTTGGTGACGGTATCCGCTGTACGCTTGGCCTGGGCTGGCACGTGCGCGAGGTCAATTACGACGGTCTCAGGCTGATGGCGTCCGTCTCCGTGCCGCTGGCCTGGTAGCCGGCTGGTGAAGGCTGATGCTGAAGGAGTATATGAATGAAGACAAACAACCTGTTTTGGGCCCTGGCGTGCTTTCTTCTGCTGAACGCTGTTCCCCAACAAGAACTTTCAGCCAGCGCTGATGCCACGCACGGGGCGCTTGCTGCCGTGATGAGCGTTGTTGATCGCTGGCAGCCGGTTTTGGATGGGGTTTTTGGTGCGCTGGCAGTGGCGCAGGAGCCGGGGGCTGCCATGCGTGCGTTGGAGACTCTCTACGGCTATGGATTGGCTATCCATGGTGAAGCGGCGGCCTTGCGCCGGGCCTGGCCAGAGTTGCGGCGCATCTATGCCCTTCCCGGGCTTGCTCCGTTTTTTTCCCGCATAGCGCCCCACGTGGGCCGCTACAGCGCCATTCTTGGTCAGACCGAAAAGCGCTTTGCCGGACACCAGGGCGTGTTGGCCGCACTGGGCAGGGTGCGAAGGCTGGCCGGGCGCTGAGAGGCGGATCTGTCCCTGATGCGTAGTGCAAAATCATACTGTGTTTTGGCTTGCCCGGATTGTTCCTCTGCTTGCTTGGAGTGTCCATCAAGCGGTATTTTCTTGGGGTGCTAAGAGGGTTAGGGAGGAAGCGATATGGCAACGATACGTGAGCTGATGCAGGCGTCACTGGCAGTCAAGCAGGCGCTGCTTGCGGATGAGACAGTGCAGTCCGGAATGGAACGAGCGGTTGTCATGATGACGGGCGCCCTGCGTTCGGGCGGGCGTGCCCTGTTTTGCGGAAACGGCGGGAGTGCGGCTGACGCCCAGCACTTTGCTGCCGAACTTTCCGGCAAATTTCTCCTCGACCGGCGGGCCCTGGATGCCGAGGCACTCCATGTCAATACCAGTTTTCTGACCGCCTACGCCAATGACTTCAGCTATGATCAGGTCTATGCCCGTCTGGTGCAGGCCAAGGGGCGCAAGGGCGATGTCCTGATCGGGATCTCGACTTCGGGGAATTCAAAAAATATTGTACTGGCTTTTGAAGAGGCGCACAGGATCGGGATGCAGACCATCGGGATGACCGGGGCCGGAGGCGGGGCCATGGCTGCTGTCTCGGATGTGCTTTTGGCCATGCCATCGAAGGAGACACCGCGCATCCAGGAGTGCCACCTCGTGGTGGGCCATATCCTCTGCCAGCTTGTAGAAGCGGCCTGCTGCAGGAGCGAGGCGTGAAACCGACGGTCTATATTCTCGCGGGGGGGCTGGGGACACGCCTGGCCCATGTGGTGGGTGATGTCCCCAAACCGATGGCGCCGGTGGCTGGCAAGCCGTTTTTGGAATGGCAGATCGCCTGGCTGGCCCGGCAGGGCTTTGACGACATCGTGTTGATGGTCGGGCACCGCCGAGAGGCGATCATGGACCACTTTGGCGACGGAAGCGGGTTTTCGGTCACGATCCGCTATGCTGTGGAGCGTGAACTTTTGGGGACGGGCGGCGCGGTGCAGGCTGCCCTGCGTGAACATCCCTGTGAGTGTTTCGTCATTCTCAACGGAGACACGTTTTTTGATGTGGATCTTGTCTGGCTGACGGAGTATATGCTGGCCTCAGTCCCCGAGGATGCTGTCTGCCTGGCCCTCAAGTACCGTGAGGATACCAAACGCTACGGCAACGTTACGGTGGATGGCCGCTGGCAGGTGCGCGGCTTTGTCGAAAAGGCCGGGGATCTTGCTGACGGGTATATCAATGGCGGAATCTATGTCGGTCGACCCGCAGCGCTGGCCGATGCCGGTTCGGGGCGCATGTCCATGGAAACGGAGATTTTCCCGCGGCTGGTCCAGGGTGGTCGTCTCTTCGGGGTTCCCTTTGGCGGACGCTTTATCGACATCGGGATTCCCGAGGATTACGCCTTTGCCAACCGGACCCTGCCGGACTGGTTTTCGGCCGACAGGCGGCCCGCGCTTTTTCTTGACCGGGATGGTGTCCTGATCGAGGATACGGGCTATGTGTGCAACCCTGATGCGGTTGTGTTTCGGGATGATGTTTTGACGATGCTTGCCGAAAGCCTGGCCGGGGCCGGAACCGACCTGGTGATCGTGAGCAATCAGGCCGGGATCGCCAAGGGCAAGATGAGCCCGGCGGATGCCGAGGCCGTCAATGCACGGGTCGTGGCCCGCATGCGCGAGCTGGGGCTGGAGGTGGCGGGTGTCTGGTATTGCCCGTATCACGAGTCGGGCAGTGTGCCCGAATGGACGCGCGCCAGTCTTCAGCGCAAGCCCGAGCCGGGGATGATCCTGCTGGCGGCCGATGCGCTTGGGCTTGATGTCGGGCGCTCCCTGATGGTCGGGGACAAGGAGAGCGACAGGATCAATCTGCCCTATCTTGCGACGCACATCCTGGCCGGGCGCTATCCTGTCGAAGACGCTGATCCCACGGTGGAGGGGATGCGACGGGCGATAGAGGAGAGAGGGCTGGGCGGCTGAGGTGTGGACAATGAGAAGTCGTTTATTCTTTCAATGACTTGAGGCAGGATGCAAGGGATAGTTCCCAGCGTGGGACGGTTATACCAAATGTGTTTTTGATTTTTGTCTTGTCCAGGGCAGACCAGGCAGGTCGTTTGACCGGAGTTGGCCATGCGTCAGAAGTGACCGGAATGACCGTCGGGTTTGTGGCAAGGATGTGAGATGCACATGCCTGGGAAGCAATTTCCCGGGCAAAATCGTACCAGGTCGTAATGCCTTCGTTGCTGAAGTGAAACACTCCGTACATGTTTTCGAGCGGGGCTGCTTGCAGGATGTGTGCGACAGACAATATGGCGCGGGCCAGATCTGCTGCCCATGTCGGGTTGCCTTGCTGATCCGACACGACGTTGACTGCACCCTTTTCGCGAAAGAGACGGAGCATGGTCAGGAAAAAGTTTTTTCCGTGAGAGTCATAGAGCCATGACGTCCGAATGACGACGGTTTTTGAACATGCTGCAATAGCGGCACGCTCGCCAGCCAGTTTTGAAGCACCATACACCGAGATAGGGCAGGTTGGATCGTCTTCGCGGTATGGGAGCGTTCCTTTTCCGTCGAAAACATAGTCTGTGGAAATATGAATGAAGGGGATATCAAGCCGTGTCGCGATTTCGGCAAGGTTGCGCACCCCTCTCTCGTTTATGGCGTAAGCGGTATCAGCATCGCTCTCGGCTTTGTCTACGTTGGTGTACGCACTGCAGTTAATCATGCAGCGAATGGAATCATGCTCATGTGCAAAACGGGACAGAACTTGCGGGTCGAGGATGCTGGTCTCGACATCCGTTCCGGTAAATGCCATTCCTGTTGCTGAAAGCATGCCACAGAGTCTGGATCCAAGCATTCCGTTT
>JAKPMW010000166.1 GCA_029548715.1 Spirochaetota bacterium
CAGGCAGGAGTTCCCAAAGAATGGCCAAACAACAACACATATTGACAAACAAAAACAACCAAGTCACTTTGACCTGGTTGTTAGTTCATTGAAATGTAATGATTTAGTTGTTGATTGTTGCTTTTGTTTGCGGGGCAAAACCATCTGCCGGGAACAGGACTTGAACCTGCACAGCCTTGCGACTACTAGCTCCTGAAGCTAGCGTGTCTACCATTCCACCATCCCGGCGTTGTGACAAAAAAATATCGCAACCGGTGCGAAAAGTCAAGCGAGACCGTTTTTTTTGATGCCGCAGACCCCCGGATGCCTGTGTGAGTATATTTACTCCATGCGCACTGCCAAAACCATGCTGTTTTTGCTCTCCCTTGTTTTTGCCAGCCTCGTGACCGGCTGTGACGCCGATGATACCGTGTCCAAGGCTCCTGTGGTGCGGATTCCTGTCAGACGCTCGACGGTGGCCGAACTCGTTGCCACCCTGCGCGAGGCCATCCGCCATGGCCAGCACAAAGTCGTCCAGGGGCTCTACACGCAGGCCAGCGCTGCTGCGGTCCAGCGCTCCATCAAGACCGGGCTGGGCACGGCCGGCAGCATCGACGAGCTGATCCTCCTCGAGTTCGAGCACCCCGCAGCCAAGACCAAGGCGCCCATCGAGATCATCGAGGAGCAGCCCAAATCGCTCCGGTTGCGGCTCCCCTCCGGGAACCTCCTGCACTGTGTTCTGGTAGACGAGGGCGGGCTGGCGATTGACGTGCTGGCCTCCGAGGGCGGCGAAATTCTCCTTTTGGCTGAGTGAAGTACTATTTGTTCTATTTTTTTGGTGAACAGTCTCGGGCCCGGTATGGGCAGCGGACACGTCGTCAGGACGTTTTTTGGGCTTGTTCCCGGTCTTCCGGTGTGGCATACTTTCCCTACTTCCAATGGAGTCACCCCGATGATCTGGCACCTCTGCATTGACGAAACCGGCGAGTTCGAATTTCTGCTCAAAAAAAACAGCACGTCCCGTATCGTGGGATGTCTTTGTGACGGAAACCAGATCGGACGGATCCGCAAGGATCTCAAGCCTCTCCTCGGCAAGCATGGCGCGGGCCATAATCACTTTTGCGAGATCCGTGATGAAAAAGCACGAACCGGTTTGATCGATGATTTGCTCAGCCGGCTTCCTGACTGGACCCGGGCTGTGGTGCGCACAACCGGTGCAAAGTTTTTTTCCATTCATCCGCAACAGGCCTATTCCGTCAGTCTCGTTGCCCTCATCCTTGGTACCATCGATCAGCATATCGATCAAGTACAGGGGCATGAACTCCGGGTCTCGATTGCACAGCGCAGTGTGGTCATTACCGACAAGCAGGAAGAGTCACGCACGGAATTTAACGCCGCCTTTGCCGAAGCAATCCGGTCCCAGGTCCAGGAGACAGCATCGCGCTTGTCGATACAGGTCACGGTCACAGTCGGGAGTGCCTTCCGTGAACCCGAGTTGATTTTTGCCGACATGGTCACCGGACTTGTCACTACTGTCTATACCCGCCTCTCGCAGGTGGTTCCTGTCGCGGACATCAATGTCCAGGCCTATTTTTCGATCGTTTTCGGGCAGGGAGCAGGGGATCTTTTGGCACTTGCCGTCAGCCAAAAAAAATGGATCGAGTCCTTTGCCATCCTTGTGGATACCTGTCATCAGATGGATATTCAGGAGTGGACGGGACTGGCACAGACCATCATCCCCAAGGTCAACAATCAGGATGACACGGGCCTGCTTGGAGATGGACTGGACCGGATCGGGGAGACACTTCTTGCTGCACGAGGGAGCGGGATGCAGACTATGGAGTCTCTCTTTGTGATTTGCAGGACTGTCCTCGCTTGTTCCCCGCTAGCGCCCGCCACCCGCGAACGGACCCTCTTTTATGCTGTCCACGCGGCCGCCCACAGCGGGCGGATTGACGAAGGCAAAAAATACGTCCAGGCCTATCTCGACTGGCTGCGCACCCATGCCCCGGCCGTCTTCACCGACCAGTTCGAACGATTTCGCCGGCAGGTCGACATGCGGCTCGTGGCCGTTCAGGCCCTCTGGTTCAATCAGCTCGATTTTGCGGCCGTTGAACCGGATCTCAAGCACGATCTGGCAATCTTTCGCTCGCTGCGTGAAATTCTCACGGCATCCGGTCTGGGGTCGTCTGATGATCTCTATGCCCGACTCCTCGGGACCGTCGGACAGGCCCAGGCTTTTTTGGGTGCCACCAGCGGAGATGACGATATGCTGGCCTGCGCCCAGCTCGATCTCGAGGAGGACCTGGCCCTCCTGCCCCCGGGCAATCCATTCATCCCGCAGGGCCTGAGTTATGTACACAGCTTCTTCTGGTGGCGCAAGGATCTTGAAGGTGCGCGACGTGTGCTGGCACGCATTCTTGATTGTCCAGAAGGGCTGGATCCCGTTCTTGATGAAGCCGTCCGCACGCTGGTCGGCGGTGCACACAACGGGTTTGTCCTGCTGGACTGGCTGCGCTTTGCCGCCCTGCGCCAGACTGAGAGCGGGGTCCGTCCTGCTGAAGGTATCCTTGAGTCGATTGCGTCTAATCCGGCCATGACATCGGGCTACCCCTGGAATCTGGTGGCCAAGTGGACCGCCTGGCTCTTCCATGCGGCGGGTCAGCATCGTCCGGGGCATGAACTGATGACTCGCGTGCTTGCTTCTAATAAGGACACCACCCCCTTGGGCGAGCTCTTCCAGACGGCCCTTGCTGGATGGGATGCCCTGACCCGGGGCAAGAACCCGCTGGACGGTACGTACCTGGCAAACCTTGATCGCTGCGCCACCTTTGGCCCGTCCTTTGCGGCCTGTATCCAGGCCCGCAAGCGGGTCTGGCAGGCTCCTGTGGCTCCCTTTGAGGCTGCCCGCTTTTTGCCCTACTATTTTTCCTGATACCTGTCCAATCCTGTCGGTCTGCGTTTGTGAGCTTGACAGCTTGCGCTCCCGCCGGACCAGTGTCACAGAGAGGGAGAGGCAGCGGACGCCGTACCCTGAAAACTTCAAAAAGTGAGAGCCTTTTTCCAAGGGGCTGTATGCGCGCCAATACCGGATGCCCAGTCGTATTTTCGAAGAAGATATGGTTTTGGAACAGGGGGGCAATAACTCAGGGTGACACCGCGTTGCATCATTGAAAAAGGTAACCGAAGGTCAGATGCGTTGCCTCACATTTGAGGTAACCGAGACATGCTTGAAGATGTCCTTGAGCTTCCTGTCAATAATGCACCGCAATCCAAATGGATTCAAGGTCGAAAGGGTC
>JAKPMW010000174.1 GCA_029548715.1 Spirochaetota bacterium
CTGAGCTGTATCGTTATTTTTGAGGCACAGTGTTTCGGTCTCTCGCAACTGCACCAGTTGCGGGGCAGGGTGGGACGGGGCAGGCTCCCTTCGGTGTGTTACCTTGTGACCCGGGGGCAAGGAGCGGAGGAGTCCGGGGCCCGCATACAGGTTTTGCTTGAGAGCAGTGACGGTTTCCGGATTGCCGAGGCCGACCTGGCCCTCCGTGGGCCGGGTGATTTTCTGGGGGTTGCCCAGACCGGGTTGCCTGAATTTTCGGTGGCGGATCTTTCGCGGGATGGCAAAATGCTTGAGCTGGCCCGGAAGGATGCGGCCCTGATTCTCGGACATGACCCCCTTCTGGAATCTCCACACAACGCAAGTCTCAGGCGAGGCCTGGGTGAAGGGAGGGACGAATGAGAATAACGGCAGGGAAATACCGTAACCGGCAGCTTCTGGTTCCTCCGACCGGATTGCGTCCGACAACAGACATGGTCAGGCAGGCTCTCTTCAATATTCTCGGGCCGCTGGATGGCCTGCGTTTTGCCGACCTGTGTGCCGGGAGCGGCTCGGTGGGACTGGATGCGCTCTCGCGCGGGGCGGGAGAAGTGGTATTTGTTGAACAGGACCGGGCTTCGGCAGCCGTGATCCGGAAAAACCTTGCGGCAGTCGGGGCGGAAGCCGAGGTGTATGTTCGCCCGGTCCTTTCGTTTGTCTCATCATGGAAGGGGCCGGTTTTTGATATCGTCTATCTGGATCCTCCCTATGGATCTGACGGCCTGTATGCCGCCCTCTCAACAGCAGGGATTGCGGGACTGGTCCGCGAAAGACTGATTATCGAGATCCGGGCGAACGATTCGCCTCCCTCTTGTGAGGGCCTTGTGCAGCAGGATCTGCGGCGCTATGGTGATACGGCGCTGGTCTTGTACGCGCCCGACAAGGGTGCAGGCGATGCATGACCGGCGGATGGGGCCCTGTTGAGGACGGCAGATCCGGCCTGGCCGGGAGTTTCTTGTGCCTGCTGTGTCGTTCCGGTTGATCTGAAACGGCTTGCGGTGTTAGAGTATGAGTGTCTTTTCATGGGGCGGCCAAACAGGTTTTGACGGGAGGATGTATGTCTCGAACAGTGATCGGGGTTGTGCTGGTGGCATTGTTTTCTTTGGGGCTGGTCGCCGACGGAGGTGCCGAGTGGAGCAGCGAGCAGTACAAGTGCTCCTTCCGGCTGCCGGATGCCCAGTGGAGAAATACCACCGATGGAAAACTTGGCATTCTCAAGGATGGGGTGGTCGAGTTCATGTCTCTCTCCGACTACTCCGTGGTCTCCTTTGTTCCGTTTGTGTTTACAACGGATGAACAATGGAAAACCGAGACAACCCGCAAGACTGTCGAGACCACCCAGAGCATGGTCCGGGCTCTCTCTGACCGGGTCTGGCTGATCCGGGAGGAGCCGGAGTATCAGGTCAACGGTGTGCCGGGCTATAAAAGGGAAATAGGATACCAGATTGGCGGGATCGATTATACCGCCATCATCGTTGTTCTGGTCAAAAACAATATCCACTACAGACTGCTCTTTACCAGCCTTGAGCGAAATTACAGTACCAGCTTCGCGAATTTTCGCAGGATCATCGGAAGCTTCAAGATCAAGGGGTAGCTGACCCGGTGCGAACATCTGCGGAGTTGCGCAACAGGGTTTTTACTCCCCTGTTTCATGTCGCGGCACTGGTCCTTCTTGTTCTTCCTCCGGCTCTTGTCCTGCATGAGCGGGAGAACCGGGCTGTGCGGATGGATGCGGGTGTTCGTGCTGCATGGCTGGCCAGGGCGTTGTGGCTCAGGCTTGAAGATGCCCGCCGGGAGATTCCCGGGGTGCTGGTGCAAACCAACTGGCAGGGTCGCCCTGCCCTCAAATGGGTCCCCATGCCCTGGGCTGCTGGAAGCATCCAGCTTGTCCGTCAGCCTGGCGGGCTGGTTATTCCCCCCGCTGCCGGGGGAGAGCGCACTCCCGTCTGGGTGCTGCCTGATAGCGGGGCTGCCGCTGTGTATCAGGCCTTGCCTTGGGATGCAGCGGAACCGGTTCGCCGCCCGGTCCGTGGTCTGGACGAGTTGTCCCTTCCGCACGTGGCCGTCCAGCCGGATGGTGTCGAGCGATCCCTGGCCAATCCCGCTGAAGCCCGGATTTTTTTTGAGAGGCAGCGACGGATTGACGGATTGGCCAGCGAGATGGATGCCCTGCTCGGGCAGATCCTTCCCGAAAGCACTCCCCTGGCCGTACTGATCGCTTCGGACGGGGCTTCGGTCTATGCCCGCTCCAGGGGGCTGGACATCCCGGGACTGGATCTCTGGGCAGCAGGGGCGGCCCGAGTTGCCGAACTGCCGGGGAAGGTACGTGCTGTTTTCGGCGCTGATGCGGTGTCTGGTGCAGCTATAGTCGACCTGGCTACTGAGACCCTGCCTGTTTTGTCAGAGCGCATTTTACTTGTGATGCCGGTGAGCATTGCGCTGCTGGCTGTCTTCCTTGCCCTGAGACAGAAAATGGCAGGGCGTGGCCTGGCCATCCTGTTTTTTGCAGCGGCCGTTCTTCCGGCTGTGATCTTCTGGAACGATGCCTGTCAAAGGCAGGCCGAGCGGCATCAGCAGAGGGAAAGGATCGAGCGCGGCATCCTTGAGCGTCATCAGCATTCTGATGCAATTTTGGCCCGGGCGGCTCCTCGTGTCTGGCGCGATTTTCCCGTGCTTGAGACGGCAGGCATCAGCCAGAGTGGCCCGGAGAATCTGGCACTCCTGCTCTTTCTGGTACTTGTCCCGGGGGTCGGTTTCGTCCTGTTTGTGTACGGTCTGTCAGGCGAGGGAGTCCGGCTGGGGCTGCTGCCTGCAATTGTACCCCTGACCATTGTCGGAACGGTT
>JAKPMW010000062.1 GCA_029548715.1 Spirochaetota bacterium
TCGCTTGGGGAAAGTACAGGCCCAAGGCGACATAGAGGGCATATATGATGATCATGAGCCGGCGTTCCCAGGTGATGAACATCTTGTTTTTCGCCAGCCCGGTTTCCATGGAGGTGACGGCAAGCAGGAACGACCCGGCCCCGGCCATCTCGAAAAACGATGCGCACTGTAAGGGAAACGCTCCTTCCTGGAATAAAAAAAGGATATAGCAGAGCTCGGCACCCGACAGGAACAGGAGCCCTGCCGCCATGGATCTCCCATAGCGGGCGCCGCTGCGGGAGAGGATGATCATGCCCCCGGCAAAGCCGATCAGCGCAGTAATCGAAAAGGTCAACAATTCCATCCAAACACCATTCTTCCCCTGCTATGTATCAGACAACGAAGATACTGTCGAGAAATTTTACTCTTGCGATGGACTGCCCGTGATCCTCATTATGCGGGGCTTTAGAGGAAAAACATGGTTCTTGAATATTGCCAGCGGAAACACAAGGCATCCTTAACTGTCGATATCTTTTACAACAAATCCTCTCACAAAGGCAGTAAAATTACGTAACATATGTTAATTATTAAACATATTAATTTTGGTATATTTATTGCTCTTCCCTTTGCAACCATTTGTACAAGAGGAGGCAGTAATGAAGAGATTGGCAGCAGCAATAACCAGTGTATTCATGATCCTGGCATTGTCAGGTGCCGTATACGCAGCGCCTTACACCTGGGTGGACACCATAGACTGGGAGCCTGATCAATTTATAGATTGGGGGGGAAGCTTCGGCTATACACACGATCTCACGAACAATACACCGGTCGCATTCACCCCCGGCGAAGATCTCATATTCAGCTACTCCCTGACCGTTGCCCTCCGTGACGACGGCGGGCTCTTTGATCTCGGTGAAATCGCCTATATCGATCAGCCCGGACTTTTGGGTGGTGGTGTGTATAACTTCGCATATGAGAACCAGGACTTCGGATGGTCGTTAATGGGGCTGATTTCTCTGAATACCCTAAGGCAGTTGGATGTTAACGTCAGATCAGTATTCGGCGATTTCTATCTCGACTACTCGACCCTGACTGCATGCGGAGATAACGCCACTGCTCCGGTCCCCGAGCCCGCCACCCTGGTTCTTCTCGGCAGCGGCCTGCTGGGTCTTGCCGGTTTCAGGAGAAAGAAGAGCTGATCGTTTTTGAACCACCTTACGCAAACGCAAGCCGGCGGTTTTTTACCGCCGGCTTTTTTTATCTACAGGGGCCGGCCGATCTGGAGCACGAAGACCGGCCCTTCTTCGTCCAGACCGTCCGGCTGGGCCACGGGCCAGGCAAGACCTGCCTTGAACGCGGACAGGTTTCCCCAGGCGATCTCCAAAGAGGTGATGAGCTCAAAGCCCGCCCCCGCGATCATCTGGTCCCTGCTCAGGGCGCCTGAGCACACCCCGGCATCGACAAAGGCGCCCAGGCTCAGGCGGTGGAGGAAGAGGGGCAGCGTCTTGTGGCCCTGATGGATCTCCGCAAGCGGGCAGAACACCTCGATGCTCGTGGTCACGGCCCTGTCTGCCTCAAGGATGTTGGCGGAAAACCCCCGGATGGGGAACAGCCGCGAAGGGCGCCTGGTAAAATAGCCTTCGCCCACATCGCCTCCCACGCGGAAGGTGCCGTGTCCGGGCGAGACCTCTCCCCAGCTTTTCCCGGCCTGGACACGGGCAAGCAGGAACAGGTCTTTCCCGTAAAGAAAACGCAGCGATCCATACAGGGATCGGCGCCCGCCCGAGTACGCCTCTGCCGTGAG
>JAKPMW010000188.1 GCA_029548715.1 Spirochaetota bacterium
GATGTTGTTCCGGGATATCTTGATATTGTACGCACGTCTGCGCGTGTGACAAAAAATGATCTTGTTGTCCAGGTCAGGCTGTCTGAACCGGTTCAGGGTCTGAATGTCAATGCCCCCGGGCTGGTCAGGTATATTCGTCCCGGATGGCAATGATGGATTCAATCCGGGTAAAAAAGACATCGACAATGGCGGGATCAAAATGTTTTCCGGCCCCGGCCCTGATGATGTCTTCCGTTTCCTTTTCACAGTAGGCGGGCTTGTAGGCCCGCCTGCTTGTCAGGGCATCGTACACATCGGCCAGTGCAACAATCCGGGCCTCAAGCGGAATGGTTTCACCGGCGAGGCCTTCGATATATCCTGTTCCATCCCATTTTTCGTGGTGATACCTGACAATGTTTTTGGCCATCGCATCCAGATCCTCGCTGTCAAGCATGCGAAAACCGATCAGGACGTGTTGTTTCATCCGCTCAAACTCGTCATCCTCAAACGAGCCGCGCTTTTTGAGGATTTCGTCCGGTATCCCGACCTTGCCGATGTCGTGCAGGGAGGCATAGAGCTCGATTTTGCGCACATATTCGGGGGCGCAGCCGTAGGCTCGGGCGATGACAGCAGAGTATTTGCTGACACGCTTGATGTGGTTGCCGGTATCGGCGTCATTGAGGAGATTGGCATCCTCGAGAGCGTTTACAAGGGCGATGGTGATTCGTTCGATCTTCTGTGTCTTTTCATCGACCAGTTTGACAAGGTGTGCTTCGCGGTCGGCGAGGATGGAGTTTTTTTCAGCGAGCTCCTCATTGACCCGGTTGAGCTGTTCCTGCTGCCGGTCGCTGATGCGGACCAGCTTTTCTGTCTGTCGGGCGAGTTTGCGGTATTGCTCGAGCAAAGCGGCATACCCATCGTGAGTGACTGACCCACTGGACAGATGGCGTTCGGCAGCATGAATGACCTGCTCTTCGCCCGAGAGATGTGTTTCACCGGTCATGGTTGTCCCCCCAGGATGTCTTTCGGGTTATTGCGGTGTGCAGCGCGCCGAAAAACTGTACACAGACATGACACCGTGATATCATAGCCTGAGCGGGGTACAAGTGCAAGTGGCCTGCGGTCGGGCCGGCTTCCTGGAGGAGAGTATGCGGGACGCGTTGTTGTTTGATCTGACCAATACGCTCAAGCGGGAAAACCTGCTGCTGACGTTTTGCGGACCATTTTCGCAGGGCATAATTGAAGAAATAGGGACAGCGTTGCAGGGATATCTCTCCGTGTGCCAGAACCCACCATCGCACAATTCCTCGGTGTTTTCGATATTTATTGAACAGACGCAAAACATCCGGAACTACTTTCGAAGCCGGAGCATTGACGAGTTTTCGGATCCCCAGCATGGGTACGGGATTGTTGTGATCGGAAATGACAATGGCCGGTTTTCGATCTCGTCGGGAAACCTGATCAGCAATGCAGACCTGCCTTCGCTGACAGAGAGGATTCAGCATATCAATTCCCTGAACAGGGAAGAGCTGCAGGACTTGTACAGGCAGACCCTGCGCAACAAAAAGGTCAACGAGAGTGGCGGCGCAGGCCTGG
>JAKPMW010000190.1 GCA_029548715.1 Spirochaetota bacterium
CGCCGGGCCCGTGTCGTTGTCGATGATGCCGGCATCCGGATCAGGATGTTCGGCTCGATCAGGCTTACGTGGGACCAGATCTCCCGGGTGGGACTCCTCAGGATCGGTGTCCAGGGTGGTGGAGTGGCCGGGATCCTCGTCAAAAAGAAAGTCGGCGGAGACGAGGCCGTCAATCTCTGCCTGCAGGACACGAGAGGCAAGACGCGGCACTGTATCATCTCGATGTACCAGGACTGGGAGACGATTGTGGACCAGGTCGTCGCGCGGACCAGCAAAAACCTCGAAACCCTCTCCCGTGGTTTTTCCGGGCCAAAATGGCCTGAGGGCTGAGGCCCGCAGCAGGATCGTCATCAGCAGTATCAGGTGTCCCGGGTACTCATGACACAATTATGATGCGTCCCTGGGATAGTGTGCTGAACTGATCTACAGGATTTCGTACCATAAATATGGAAGAAAGGACGCTGGATTATCCGGAAAAGATGCCGATAATCGGGAGCGTACAACCTCCGGAGGAATACCGATGCCTGAATCCAAGTATCTCAAGGATATCATCCTGATCACGTGTGTCGTTGAACGGGGCAGGGCCGATGATGTGATGGATGCCGCCCGCAAGGCGGGTGCGCCCGCTGCGACAATCTTTTACGCAAGGGGAACCGGTGTCCGAGAGCGGTTGGGCCTCCTCGGGATAGCCATCCAGGCCGAAAAAGAGGTCCTCCAGATCGTGATCCCCAAAAAAGAGGCGGACAGGATCTTTGATGCCGTGGCCGAAGCGGCCCAGGTCAGTCTTCCAGGCAAGGGCTTTATCTACATGCTGGACTGCATCAAGGCGATGACGTATTTTCCCAAACCCGAAAAAAAGCGTGCTGAAAAAGCGGACAAAAAAACCGTGACCAAAGGACGCTGATGATGCGGGAAGACAGGATCAGAGTCGGATTCGTCAACGGTGTGCGTATCTTGGCACCATGGGCCTCAGCAAAATTCATGGAGCAGGTCAGGGCGGTGATTCCCCTTGTCGCGCTGATGTTCGTGTTTCAGCTCCTTGTCCTCCAGTCAGGGATCGACCACGCGCTGACCATCTCCGGAGGGATTCTCGCTGTCATCATCGGCCTGGCGTTTTTTATGGAAGGACTCCGGCTGGGGCTGATGCCGATCGGTGAAGTCCTCGGCTCGCGCCTGCCGGTCAAGGCGCCCTTTGTCGTTGTGCTGGTCATCCTGTTTGTGTTGGGAATTGGCGTCACCCTGGCCGAACCGGCTATCGGAACATTGCAGAGTGTGGGTGCCTCGGTCGATCCGGCCAAGGCGCCGTTTCTGTATTCCCTGCTCAAAGATCATGCGGCCGTGCTGGCACTTGCCATCGGACTGGGGGTTGGCATTGCCGCGGTGCTTGGAACCTTGCGTTTTGTGTACGGTTTTTCACTCAGCCGGTATCTCTTTCCCGTTGTCGGGGTGACGACGGTTTTGACGATCATCGCGGCTTTGACACCCGGGGTTCGCGAGATCATCGGCCTGGCCTGGGATTCGGGCGCCATCACGACCGGTCCGGTGACGGTCCCTCTGGTGCTTGCCCTGGGAATCGGAATCGCCCGTGTTCTGGCAAAGAAGCATGACTCGGGAATGGGCGG
>JAKPMW010000063.1 GCA_029548715.1 Spirochaetota bacterium
CTGACCCCGAATATCCCCGGTGCCATCTCGATGATGTTGAGGTACCACTCAAGAATCTCCTGCTTGCTCAAAACACCTTCAAGCTCAAGCGCCATGATGGCCTCTGTCAGCTTGCGTGTCAGGCTCCTCTCGCTGTCAAGCCAGACGTTCTTGATCAACTGCTGGGTTATCGTACTGGCCCCATAGGTAAACCCGAGGTTTCTGATGTTTTCGATGAGCGCATAGTACATCTGGTTGATATCCAGTCCCGGATGGCGGAAAAACCTGAAATCCTCGACCGCTACCACCGCCTCGGCCAGGCCCAGCGGAATCCTGTCGAGCGAAACCCAGCGCCCATAGCCCGCCGAATCAAGGATGGTCTCGCTCCTCCCGTCTGCCCACTGAAGGGTCAGCCTCCCCGTATAGAGCGGCATATCCTCCCGACCACCCATATCGGGCTTGTCAAGCCAGACAATCCCGCCGACAGCGGCCAGGAGGCCGCACGCCCAGAGAATGATCGTTCTCATCAGGCGCAGCCAGTGCCCTAAACGTTGCCGGACAGACTTTGCGTCGAAGAGCTTCATGGATTCCTCCTGAAAAATTCCCGCCAGGGCTGCATGGCACGCTGCACGTTCGTGCAGACTCTGACCCCTGTCTCCCCGGCAATCACGAGGACATCCCTAACCGCTGCTGCGGACGTGATCCGCAGGGGCCACTGCTCACCGCCACGCAAACGCATGAGGACCTGCCCCCGCCGGCCCAGGAACAGAACCTCGTCACCACGAACGGCAATGGTGCTGCCACACCCTTCGGGCGACGGCCCCAGGGCCAGGACCGGCCCATCCGTTCCCGGATCGATCATCCGGGTCGAGCCACTTGTTCCTTCATACAGCACCAGACCAAAGCGGGAACCGACATACACACCATCGCCAGCCAGATGCATGGCGCTGACGCCCGAGACATCAATGCCGGAAGAAGCGTCAAGAACAAGGAGGGGCTCGGTCTGATCGGCATGCCTGCGATACACCCCCCAGCCTGAAACAGCTGCGTACATCATCTTTCCCTGCACGGCAACCGCGTCAACCGGATCGGAAAACTGCCAGAGCAACCCCGCCCCTGCGGCATCATAGCGAACCAGACGACCATCATCAAATCCCGCAAGAACAATTCCCCCGCTGACAGCCAGGCTGCGAAGCCCGCGCACCTCACGGGCGATCACTCGCGCGGGCTCGTTGTCCTGGTGGAGTACGATCTCGCCACCCGAGGCTACGCAGAGAGACTCCCCGTCACCTGCTATGATCCCCCGGCCCTTTCCATTCACACGCTCGAGCACTGCATCCCTCAGCGCTGCCCTGCACAGCCCCGCTTGGTCTCCAATCCAGACCCTGTCCCCCTGGATCCCGACAGTCAGACGGCTGGCAACAGGTCCCGCCGTCATCGTGCCCGAAGGCACAATCCTGCCCCCGCGAGCAACGAGAAACCCGTTAGTCCCCAGGGAAACGGCGCTGAGTGAACGGACGGCTCCGTTCGCACCCGCAGCGGTCGCGTTGGAAAATGCCGTCAGGCGCAGGGCGGCAAACGTCCGTCCATCTGAAAGCGTCAACTCGTCATGCCCGACACGAACAATCCTGGCGTCGGGCAGACTGTG
>JAKPMW010000208.1 GCA_029548715.1 Spirochaetota bacterium
GGCCGGCTTGTCGAGCCGGACGGCGCGGGGGAGACGACCCTTGATGATGTCCTTGTCTCGGTCTTCCGTGCACCACATTCGTACACGGGTGAGGAGACCGTCGAGATCTCCTGCCACGGGAGTCCGGTGATCGTGCGCAGGATCATGGCCTGCCTCGTGGCTAAAGGGGCCCGACCTGCCGCCCCGGGCGAGTTTACCCGCCGGGCCTTTACCAATGGCCGGATGGACCTGGCCCAGGCCGAGGCTGTAGCCGATCTGGTCTCGGCATCGGATGAGCAGGCACTCCTCCTGGCCCGGCGCCAGTTTGAGGGCCGCCTCTCGCAGGAGATCAACGACCTGCGTGAAGCCCTCATCCGGCTTTCAGCCCATGCTGCGCTGGGTCTCGACTTTGCCGATGAGGACACAGGGGTCGAGATTCACGAGGGCGTGCGCCGAACACTTGAAGAGGTCCGCTCGGCCATTGCCGCCATGGTCGCCAGTCACCGTGCGGCCCGCCTGGTTCATGACGGGATCAATCTGGTGATTGCCGGTCCTCCCAATGCGGGAAAGTCCTCGCTCTTTAACCGGATCCTGCGCGAATCACGTGCCATTGTCAGCGAGATTCCTGGAACAACACGCGATGTCATTACAGGGAACGTTGTCATTGATGGCAGGCACTGGATTCTGCATGACACCGCCGGAATCCGGAGTGACACCGATGACCGGATCGAGGCACTGGGGATCGAACGCACGATCGGGATGGCGGCGACGGCGGATGTGGTTGTCTGGTGTGATGATGAACAGCCTCGGGCCGGCGAATCCACGGCCTTGCGTGACTGTCTGCGCCATCTTGCGGGGGGCACACCGATTGTGCATCTCTGGACCAAGGCGGACCGGTCGCCCCTCATGCAGCCCGGGTCTGTTCAGCAAAAAGACAATCCAACAAGAGACCAATATTGCGGAACGCGCGAACACCCCCTCCGGGTATCGGCTGTCAGCGGGGAGGGCCTGGATGCGTTTTTTGCCCTCCTCGGAAAAACTGCCGACCGCCTTGCGGCGGTTGAGGGTGTCTCCTCGATGATCAGTTCGGTTCGCCAGCGGGATGCCCTCGTCCGCGCCGGACACGAGCTGGATGCAGCCCTCCTGGCCCTTGATCAGGGTGCGCTCGAACTGGCTGCGAGTGATATCGAGCGCGGGGCGAGAGCCTTGGCCGCGGTGACGGGCGAAGTCACGACAGACGATGTACTGGACGCGGTCTTCGCCGGATTCTGCATCGGAAAGTGAGAAGGCATGACACACGATCAAAAGCGACTCCTCTGGACCCTGGCCCTGATCAACTTTTTCAACTATGTGGACCGTCAGGTCGTCTTCCCCCTCTTTCCCCTGATCAAGGATGAGTTTTCAGTCTCTGATTTTGAACTCGGTCTCTTGGGGACGGTCTTCATGCTTGTTCACTCCCTGGCCAGTCTTCCCCTGGGCTATCTGGCCGACAGGGTCCATCGCCCGAGACTGATCGCGGCCGGGGTCTTCTTCTGGAGCATTACAACCCTCTTCTGCGGACTGGCACCTGGCTTTGTCATGCTTCTGGTCCTGCGGGCCCTTGTGGGGATCGGGGAGGCCAGCTATGCTCCGGCGGCGGCGGCCCTGATTTCGGACAATTTCGGACGCGAGACACGCTCGCGAGCCCAGGGAGTTTTTAATATTGGAATGTTTGTTGGAGGAACGCTGGGGATCGCGCTTGGGGGTATCATTGCCAATGCTGCGGGCGGCTGGCGCGAAGCCTTTTTTATTGTTCCCATTCCGGGTTTCATTCTGGCAATGCTCGCCCTGCGCATGCCGGACAAGGTCCATCACCGGCATGAGCCCCATGTCCCCCTCAAGTCACTCCTCAAAAATCATGCCTGGCTCTGGGTGCTCGTAGCCGGGACCCTCGTCACCTTTGCGACGGGTGCCATCATTACCTGGGGCGTCGAATTCGTCCGGCGCTATCTGGCCATGGATATCCAGACCTCAAGCCTGATGCTCGGGGGTAC
>JAKPMW010000226.1 GCA_029548715.1 Spirochaetota bacterium
CACAGGCAAGAGCGTTTTCGATCCAGTCAGCACGCTTATCACAGATATGCCGGCACTGGGTTCCGTCCGTCCGGGCCGAGCAAACCGGACGCCCGATCCCGTCCGCCTTGAGCTGAAGGAACATGGTACAGCCGCTGTTCATGATCAGCGAGACAAGCTCGCAGATGACCGTGATATTTTCCATGGGTTCGTCCCCGAAGCCCAGAAACGCTCCATTGATCTCCTCAAGCAAGCGCTGCGAACGCCTGATGCGGTTTTCGACGGCATGTTTGTACAATGCCATCTCAATCGTGACCCTGAGGGCGTTTTCTTCTATAGGCTTGATCAGGTAGCCAAAGGGGCTTGTTGCCTTGGCGCGCTCGACAGTCCCACTGTCTGCACTGGCAGTCAGGTACACAATGGGAAGGTCGTACTGCTGGAGGACAAGTTTGGCTGTCTCGACCCCGTCGAGCTGGCCCTCAATCATGATATCCATCAAGACCAGGTCAGGACTGGCAGAAGCAATGGCATCCAGCGCATCCCCACTGTTGGCTACAATCCCGCAGACAAGATACCCCATCCGCTCGACATGACTGCGGAGACTGATGCTCGCCAGCTCGTCGTCATCTACGATCAATATCCGTGGTCGCTTCATGACTCCCCCCGCTTGAGGATAACACCACAGGCAGCAACATTCCGGCAATGCCATTGCACTTTGCCAGAAAAAACCAGTATCTCACAGATCAACCCAGCGGAGCAAGTACCGTCATCATCCGGCCGGATGACAGGCCCTGTCGTCGCCATGACCAGAATCGGTCCTGGGGATCACAGCAGGTACAGAAGGGTGAAGGGAAAATCTGCTCCGGCCTGACTCCGGCATCCTCGATCTGCCGCAGGGCTGCCCCCTGATTGTCAAAAAACAGCCGTCCCCCGCGACGCTGAAACGGGCCGGCAGGGAAATGATCTGCAAACTCGTCTCCAACCTCATAACAGCAAGGCCGGATCGAGGGTGAAAAGGCAACCAGGAGATCAGCAGGTCGTGTGCCCCGCTCCTCAAGTGCACGCACGGCCATGCCCGGAAGCCCTGCGGCTGTCCCCTTCCAGCCTGAGTGGATCAGCACGTATTCCCTTCTGCGTCTGTCAAAGATGGCAATGGCAAGGCAGTCAGCGGTAAACACACCCGCAGCGCAGCGCACCCCGGGCGCAACAAGATACCCGTCCGTCTGGTCAAAAAAGCCGGAAGAGGCAGCCGTTATGGTTTCGATACGTGTTCCATGAACCTGCCGCCCGCAGACCAGTGGCGCGGCCTGTCCCCAGGTCCTGACAAAGCACTCACGCGCAGCGCGTCCGCTCTCACCACTTTCGATATGCATATCACCGGCAGCAACCGTCGAAGTGGCCATGAGATACCCCTCGGCGCGCAGCGCCGTCAGGATAACGGCATCCGCCCTGAGCTCCCATGCAGCATCGTTCACAGCCCGCCCCTATTTGAGAATACGCTGGATCCTGCCATCGCCCATCTCGTAGACATTGGTTGCAGCCCTGGCAAAATTTTTGTTGTGGGTCACAAAGACTATGGTCGTCCCGCTTGCATTCACCGCAGCAAACAGCGCAATAATCCGCCTTGATGTCTCGTCATCCAGATCACCGGTCGGTTCATCCGCAAGAAGCAGGCGCGGTCTGTTGATCAGCGAACGGGCTATGGCCACCCGCTGTCGTTCGCCTCCCGAGAGCGCCTGCACACGGGCATTGATGCAATACCCCAGGCCAAGCTTTTCGAGAAGCTGAACGGCGTATTTCTTCTTTTCGTCCAGCATCCCGTCATGAAACAGAATGGGAACCAGAACGTTTTCAAGGACGGTCAGATTGGAGAGCAAGTCGGTAAACTGAAAAACAAATCCGATCTCCCGGCCGCGGAGAATTGACAGCTCGATATCAGAAATATCACTGACCCTCCGCTTGTCAAAGTAGACCTCCCCCTCGGTGGGGTGAATCAGACAACCGATAATCGAAAGAAGCGTGGTCTTCCCGCTGCCCGAAGGACCAACGATGGCGATGTAATCGCCGGCATTGATGTCAAGCGAAACGCCCCTGAGGGCCTCGGTCCGTGCGCTTCCGCTTCCGTACGACTTTGTGACGTTGAGTACCTTGGTTATCATGAAATCGCGATGCTCCCTCTCTGCTGCTTACTCTCGGTTGCGGATGGCTGTGTAGGGCTCGACACTGCAGATGACAATGGCCGGATAGAGCGCCGCCAGTGTGGCAGCAACCATGGTCGATCCGAGCGCGGCTGCTCCCGCAGCCAAAACGGTACCAAAACCCGCCGATGCAAAAAACGGTGCCAGCACATCCTCGCGTGCCTGAACAAGAACAAAACCCAGTACTGCGGAAATGACCGCCCCCGAGAGCACAATAAACTGTGTCTCGACCAGCAGAAGCTTAAAGATAAAGAGACGGCGGGCACCTATTCCCCTGAGCAACCCGATCTCGTGATATCGCACCCGGTTGATCAGCCAGAAGATGACCAGGAGTGAAAAGAAATTCATGACAAGAAGCACAATCAGAAGCAGTTCGGAGAGCCCGAGGACCGGAAGCCTGTCACCGGAGAAGGCCGGATTTGGGGCAAGCCTGTGCAGATACCACATAAAAAAAACCAGACAATTGACAGAGACAAGAAAAATAGTTGCGAGATTTGAAAAAGTCCCTCTGACAAAATTCCGCCGCGCCAACCACACTACCCGCTGAAACTGATTCACTGGAGGTACCGCTCCTTCCGCTAACTGACACAGACTAATATAGTCATGAAACACGGTCCGGAGGTCAGTCCCGCCCTGGGCAGCAAACCCGGCTCAAAACCAGTCGATCCGGGGCATGGCTTCGTCCCGTACCGGCCGGGACGAGCGGACAACAACCCGTTCGTCACTTCGGGCCCGCTCCTGGATCGAGTATACCTCACCCGTCAGTGTTCCCACCTGGCTGAGGAGCGAAGTCGCCTTGCGCTGCACCAGTTCGCTGACCTGTCCGAGCCAGTCCATCTCGGGATGGCTCCGCATGGCTGTATGGATATCTGTCACGAGGGCAGCGTATTCCCTGGCATAGCCATCTACCTGGGTCACGGTATACTCGCCCTTGCCCTGGGCCGCCTGATCGATTTTATCGCTGTACTCACGGATTTTTTCACAGTTGATCCGCTCGCGGAAGGCCAGGGAAGAGATCATGTTGAAAAACGTTCCAGGATCGTTTTTGAAGATGTTGGCCATGTCTTTGGCATTGATCCGGATCACATGCGTTTTGTCGAGAGTCCTCAGGGTTGCCGTGCGTGGCTGGCCAAGGATCAGGCCCATCTCGCCAATGATGGTCCCCTTGCGGCTGATGATATCGATCGGGTTGTTTTTTATCCTGACTTCGATTTTCCCTTCCATGAGGATAAACATGTCCTCGGCCTTTTCGCCCTCCTTGCAGATGACGGTTTCCTTCTGGTAGACCTGCTTGTACTGGGCCAGCTTTTCGGAGGTCACATCTATCTTTTTTTCTTCAACAACATCGCGGATCGAGAGTCCGAAATTATAGGCCTCTGTTACCTTTCCCTTGTCCATGATACTGACCAGCCAGGGGAATTGCCTGTTTCCGGATGACTCTTCGAGAAGCTGCAGCGTCTCGACAAAGGACCTGGCCAGATCGCGCGAAAAGCGCTCGGTCTCGGCCAGCCGATTCATCTTTTCGGCCAGGAGAGGATGGAGTCTGGTGATCGTCTCGGCGATATGGTGGGCAACTGAAAATCCGATGGTCCAGTTGGTTATATATGACGCAAGCTTGGCAGCCGGAATCGGGTTAAGTTGTGTCTCAGACCCGGAAGTAACCAGTGCCGCATGCCTCGGGACGGCTTCCTTCCGGTTCATCGCAATCAGAAGTTCGCTTGCACCGACAATGATATTGCTGCCGGAAAGAACCACCGAATCCCTGTCGGTAATCCAGTATTCTATCTCACCGGCGCGGAGCAGAAAGGCACGGTCAGCCAACTGTCCGGTCGTATAGAGTGTCTCTGACACATTGCTTCTCCTGCGGGGTCACCCCTGAGTCTATACCGGAGAGGGCTTCGGGTTCAAGAAAAATCATCAAGGAACCATGTCAGACCGTTCGAGCCAGTCCAGGACAGCCCGCCATGCCAGCAGCAGGCATTCCCGCCTGTTGGGCTTTGCCTGCATCAGCCGCATGACGGCCATGACCTGGCTGTAGGCCGTTGAAGCATGCGCATCCTCCTGAACCCCGGCGAGGGAAGCCAGCCGGATTGCCTGCAGAAGACAGGCCCTGGCAGCTTCCTTCTGCAGTCCCGAGACCGTCGTCACAAGCAGTGAGGCCCCGGCCTGCATCAGCGAGCAGCCCTCGCCATTCCACTCAAGCACGAGCCCTGACTCACCCAGCGTGCAGTTGACAACAACCCGGTCCCCGCAGGACGGATTCATCCGGGCGCCCTCGAGGGAAAGAGCGGGCACCCTGCCCGCCGCCCGTCTGGCATGCTCCCGCAACAATTCCTGGACCTGATCAGGTCCTGTTTCGGCCTGAGGACTGTTCACCATCCTGATCCTTCCGCTGCGAGCGCACGCACGGCATCGGCAAAGAGCACACACTCTTCCGGTGTTGTGTGCACGGCGAGACTGGCCCGCAGCAGTGCCGGGACACCCAGGGCAGCCATGCAGGGCTGGGCGCAGAGGGTTCCGGCACGCAGGGCAAAGCCAGCCCGGTCAAGGGCCTCTGCCGCATCATGAGGATGCCAGCCATCAATGGTAAAACTGACAATCCCTCCCCCGGAAGAATGGAGTTGCACACCCTCAATCCCGCCCAGGGCTGCATGCAGCCAGTGGCCCAGTGCGTCTTCATGCGCTGTTATCGTCCCGCGACCAAGGCAGGCCAGCCAGTCTGCCGCCCTGGCCATGCCAAGGATCCCGGCCACATGCGGGGTACCCGCTTCGAAGCGGGCCGGGCCAGACCGCCATGTCTGGCCATCCCTGTCCACCTGCAGGGCCATGCCGCCCCCCGTGTCACCGTTCGCCATCCGTTCCATGAGTTCCCGGCGGACCCAAAGGACTCCGCTCCCGGTCGGCCCGTGCATCTTGTGGGAGGAAAAGGCGGCAGCATCGGCCCCGCTCCGGGCAAGATCAAGCGGCCCGCGGGCTGCCTCCTGGGCAGCATCCACAAACAGGATCGCTCCGGCCTGATGGGCCAGTTCCGCCGCCCGGGCACAGTCCAAGACAGCCCCGGTCACATTCGAGCGAAGCGAGAGGGCGACACATCCGGCCGGTCGCTCAAGCGCACGGGCCAGGGCGCTCATGTCGATCCCCCCCCGCCCGTCGAGCCCGATCAGGTCCATACCCTGTCCCCTGACAACAGCACGCTCGCGCCAGGGAAGAAGATTGCTGTGATGTTCGAGCAGACTGCTGACGATGCGTCC
>JAKPMW010000066.1 GCA_029548715.1 Spirochaetota bacterium
TTGACCCAGGCCACCGCCGGATGATGCTGCAGGAATTTTGCGACCAGAAAGGCGTTGGCCGCATGACGCGGCATCCTGAGATGCAGGGTCTCAAGCCCCTGCAAGAGCAGGAAGGCGTTGAAGGGCGAAAGCGCGGGCCCCAGATCGCGCAACAGGCTGACCCGAGCCTTGATGATAAAGGCTATGTTCCCCAGCGGGGCAAGCGCCTTGACAAATTCCAGCCCGTGATAGGACTCGTCCGGGGCATCAATCAGGGGGAACTTTCCATTGGTCCAGCCGAATTTGCCCGAATCAACGATGATCCCTCCCAGCGAGGTTCCATGCCCCCCGATAAACTTGGTGGCCGAGTAGACCACGATATCCGCTCCGTGCTGAATCGGCCGGCAGAGGTAGGGCGCAACCGTGTTGTCGACAATCAGGGGGACACCATGTGCGTGCGCTGTCTCCGAAAGCGCCTCGAGATCGGAGACATTCAGTCTCGGGTTTCCGATGGTCTCGGCGTAGACTGCCTTTGTCTTCGCAGTCAGGGCTGCCGCAAGCGAGGCCGGATCATTGGGTTCAAAAAATCGGACTGTAATCCCGAAACGGCTGAAGGTATGCTTGAAAAGCGAGTATGTGCCACCGTACAGATTACTCGCTGCGGCAATCTCATCCCCGGCCTGGGCGATCGTCAGGATGGCCAGACTGATGGCGGATTGCCCGCTGGCCACGGCCAGGGCGGCCACCCCGCCGTCGAGAGCGGCAACCCTTTTTTCAAGGACATCAGTCGTCGGATTCATCAGCCGGGTATAGATATTGCCGAATTTTTTCAGCGCAAACAGATCTGCAGCATCCTGCGAATCCTCGAAGACGTACGAGGTCGTCTGGTAAATCGGGACGGCCCGCGATTTCGTGACCGGGTCCGGGATCTGTCCCGCGTGTACCGCCAGTGTATCCAGTGACAGCTTGTTTTCCATAAAAAAGTCCTCCTTAGGTTTTCTGCCGGAACACCGGCCTAAATGCAGTACCCGCCGGAACCTGCTTCCTCACGGGCTATTGATGCAATGCTGTGCTGCTCAAGGATCTGTTCCATCTCTGCTTCAATCCTGGCCCAGACAGAGGCCATGACACACTGGTCCTGCCGCTGGCAGGGGTCACTGCCAGTGCAGTCAGCCAGACGGATCCCGCCGTCCAAAACATCAATCACTTCACGCAGGGTGATGGAATCGGCCGGTTTCGCAAGGGCGTATCCACCAGAGGCACCACGCGCAGTCAAAAGCATGCCAGCACTCTTGAGCGGCTGAACCAGGCTCCAGAGATATTTTTCAGATATCCCTTCCCTTTCAGAAACCTCACGCAGGGAAGACACTCCGGGATGCCTTACAAGATCAAGCAGAAACCGGACTCCATAGCGCGACTTTGTCGACAGTTTGAGCATCTTCATCCTCTTTGATATTCTACTATGTTGATAGAAATACTTTATTTTATGGGCGTATGCAAGTCTTTTTTTCATTTTATTCACTTTTTGTTGATGCTGCCCTCCCTGCCATGCCCGTACTTCGCAGAGATGTTTGCCAAAAGTGCGGGTACGCCCGGAAAAACCGTGCTATACTCGAAAAACGAAGCAGCAGGCGGAGGACAGGTGCATGGAAACCAGGCAGAGGGACTGCAGTGAGGCTTTCGCCCGCCAGCTTGACCGCTTCAGGCCCTGGCTGCGCTACGTCCTGGGATGGACCGTTCTCGCCGGGCTGACCCCCCTGGGCCTGCTCCTCGCTGGCCATCTTGACATCTATCCCGTACTGGCGCCCTGGATCTACGGCGCAATCCTGCCTGCTCTCTGGGCCATCTGGCAGGCTGGCCGCTGCCCACACTGCCGCCGCTGTCTGCCCAATTCACGGGAGCCCGCAGCCTGCCCTCATTGCGGCTGCCGCCTGCGCTAAACCGATCCCTTCCCGGCAGGCCGGAATCCGCTGTGCGCCAGCGGATGGTTGGCGGACCGGCCCCGACCGGACACGCGCCCAACGCAATCCCGGCGAAGATCCTGCAGGGATAGTACGCAACTGCCTGAATTTTGCGCAGCAACCACCATACAGGGAGACTGTATACTTACCTCACATATACTGACTTGTCGCACACACGGGGGATAGCCATGCCGAAGCAAGACACCACAGATTTTTCCCCGCCCTGCCATGAATGTGGCGGGCGCTGCTGTCGGTATATCGCCATCGGAATCGACCCGCCCAAAAACCAGACTGCCCTGCACAACATCCGCTGGTATCTCCTGCATGCCAATGTGTCTGTCTTTGTCGACCACGAAAAGGGCTGGTTTGTCGAGTTCACCACGCCCTGTGAGGCACAGGACAGGAAATCACGCTGCACACTGTACGAGACGAGGCCCAAGATCTGCCGTGACTACGGCACGGCTCCTGGAGATTGCGAATATTACGCCAATCCCTACGCAATGCGCTTCGAGAAGCTTGAGAAATTCGACGCCTGGATCGAACAGAAAAAGCGCAAGCAGGTCTGATGGTCTTTGGGAAACAGGGTTCCACAGACAGGGAGATGCCCAATCCGGATGGTTACTTCGCGCCCCTGGGAATGGCCCACCCGGAAAATTCATGGTCGGCGACCGCGATGTGCTCGAGCAGCCAGTCCCGCAAAAAGCGGACAAAGAGATTCGGGACAAAATTCTGCCCTCCCTCAAAATTGGCCACGTCCTCAAGCACCCGGCGGACAAATTCTTCGTGCTGCTTCTTGTGGGCTGCAAATCCGTCCCAGCCCATCTCCTGCATTAATTGCTCTTCACTTGAAAAATGCACCTTGACATAAGCCACAACATCGCGCAGGACCTTGCGAAAAGCTTCATTGGCGCCTTCCTTGCCCTGGCGGCAGCCGTCAAAAAGCGCATTGGTAAAATCAACCAGCCTGCGGTGCTGTTCGTCAATCATGACGATACCCACATTAAACCGGTCTTCCCAGACTACAAAATCGTCAGCCATACATCTTCCCCCGCGGGTTGTGCCATATCCCATTGACATGATATGTATTTCGCAGCCGTCAGGCAAACAGCACGTGAGAGGCCGGTAAGTACCAAGCGACCACTGACAGATACTGCACCGGTTTTAGCTGCCACAGTCCCGGCTTTCTTTCCAAATATGATTTTCGCGCAACACTCTCCCGCGGCTTCACGCTGCACCCGTCACCGTTTGCGCACGCAGGCAACCGGTCTTACAAGGCAGCCAGCGCCGCCGCATAATCGGGTTCCTGCGCGATCTCGGGGACAAGCTCGGCATGCCGCACGGCCCCATCCGGGCCAACCACGACAACCGCCCGGGCCAGCAATCCCGCCAGAGGTCCGTCAATGATGCGCACCCCGTATGCCTCCCCGAACGCACGCTGGCGCAGCTCGGAAAGCCCGATCACCGCTGTCAAGCCCTCTGTGGTACA
>JAKPMW010000240.1 GCA_029548715.1 Spirochaetota bacterium
CGCTCTTCCGATCTCTCCCTGCTGCCACAGCCGGGCAGGCAGAGAAGGATGGTGATCAGTATCGGGGTCAGGTGTAATCTCATTGTGAAAATATAACCAAATTCCGACTTACTGCGAAAGTATCTCGCCCAGAGCCTTTGCGGCCAGCTTGGGATTGCCCACGACTGCCGGTCCTGCGATACAACCGCCCTGACAGGCCATGACCTCAACCAGATCAGCCGGGCAGGGGGTCCCCTTCGACCAGGCCCTGAGGAGGTTGATGTTTTGCCGGGTCAGCCCGTCGATGAGATGGGTTTTTGGTGCAGCCGCCCCCTTGCAGGTGGCGCAGGCCCCGACGGCTTTCGAGACTCCCCCGGCCGCTGCGTATCCCCGGGAGGGAGAGGTTCCCCGGACGGCAGGGGTTGCCTCCCGCGAAGCGGCGGTATCGATCTCCCGCGCCACGAATATTGCCCCCAGTTCTTCAAAGGTCAGGACATAATCAACCAGCGGGTCCCGTGCGGCCTCATCCTTTTTGGCCAGACAGGGACCGATAAAGACCCGGATCGCCTCGGGGCGCTGCTCCTTGACGGTCTGTGCGGTAAAGCGCATGGGTGAGGGCGTGGTCGAGACGTGGGGGAGGATTTCGGGGAGATGTCTTCCGGCAGCGAGCATCCATGAGGGGCAGCAGGATGTGGTGAGGTAGCCCCTGTCCTCGCTGATGCATGCCGCAAGTTCGGCGGCCTCGTGAGCCGATGTCTCGTCGGCTCCCCGTGCGACTTCAAAGACTGTTTCAAAGCCGGCCTCAAGGATGGCGCCATAGACCTGGCCGAGCGTCCCGGGAAACTGTCCGGCAATGGCCGGAGCCACCATGGCGACAACCGGGGCGCCCTCGCGCAGGCGCTGCATCACATCGACGATCTGGGATTTTTCCATGATTGCCCCGAAGGGGCAGTCACGCATGCAGCGGCCGCAGAGTATGCATTTTTCGTGGTCGATTTTCTCCCGACCCCACTCGTCCTTGGTGATGGCGCCAGCCGGGCAGGCTTCCTCGCAGGGAATGGGGATATGGATGATGGCGTGGAAGGGGCAGGCTTGCTGGCAGATCCCGCAGGCAACGCACTTTTCGGGATCGATCACAGCCTGTCCGTTGACGATCGAGAGTGCGTTTTTCGGGCAGTTGAGGGTGCAGGGCCGGGCAAAGCAGCCCCGGCAGGCATTGGTGACAAAATAGCGCGAGCGGACACAGGCACTGCAGGCCTCGTCAATCACCGTCAGGATCCTGAGGGCTTCGGTGCGCGCGTCCGGGTCTGGCAGGGGAACATCCCCAGCCCGGGCAGTGGCGGCGGACGCGACTGGGGAGGTGACGGGAGGCAGACTCCGTGTTGCCCTCGGGGCCCGGTCGCGTTCGATCGCGGCCCGGGCGTATTCGGCCAGAGGCATCAGTTCATCGTCTTCGTCTTCGACACTGAACCCGAGGATGGCCATCAGGCGGTAGCGCAAGACGGCCCGGTCCTTGTGGATGCAGCAGCGGAAGGATGTCCTTGTACGGGGGATCATCTCAAGGGGAATCCGGTCAATCTGGGCGGGAAGCTCAGCCTCCCAGACCAGGCGGGCTGTACGCACAAGGAGTTCGCGGCGGATCAGGGCGGCGTTATTGAGGCGGTGCATGGTTCCTCCCCTCAGTCCCGGGCCGAAAGCCCGGCAGCTGCCGAGCGGACGGCTTCGACCAGGTCGTTCATTCCGTCCACCTGCAGGACCCTGCCATTGATGACGACAAAGGGCGGTTCACCCAGACTGCGGTCCTTGCAGTGACCGAGACAGGTTGCGCCCCGGATCGAGCAGCGTGCCGCCAGATCGGCCGGGAGGTGCTCTTCAAGCAGGAGAAGATCGGCACCGCCGAAGACGTGGCAGGTGGTTCCTGCACAGATGATGATTTCGATGTCCCGCTTCATGCGTGTCCTTTCATGCGTCAGATATAGCTGACGGTTATTTCCTTGAGATGGCCCTCTTCGAGAAGCCGGGCGATTTTCTTGACCACATTGCGCCGGATCTCCAGCTCGACAGGGATATTCGGGTCCTGATGCGCTTCGTTGATCCTGGTCCCGACCACAAACCTGATCCTGTCACTTGAGAGAAGGAGTTCGAGGAGTTCGGTCGCGGCATTGCGCGGGGTCTCTTCGGGGGATTCGTTGTTCTCGAGCATCTCGGCCACCCGGCCCAGGGTGAGGATGCCTTCCGTTACGAGATCGATTCCCTCCATTTCGGATTTGGGCGGGAGGGCGGGATCAAGGTCCTTGAGGTTGACCGTGACCGCCCGCCCCAGTTCGCGCGAGATGATGTTGGCCGTTGTCCCTCCTGAAATAGCCAGCCGGCCCCTGAATTCGCGCACCAGGTCCGCCATGTCACGGTCCTTTTCGCGGGCGATCGGAGGACCGGTCAGGACCAGGAGTTCGCGTGGCTCGCGGAAGTGCACCACTCCGCAGGATGTGTCGTCCTTGGCCCGCCAGACATCGTTCCCCAGGGATTTTTTGACGATTGAGCGGGAGAGTTCCCGTGCCGAGATCCCCTCATCCTGCAGGATTTCGCCCCGGACATGATCCTGGACATTCTCGATTCCCCAGCCGAGGGGCCATGAACGTGTGCCCATGCCGGACTGGGTCACTCCGTCCGAGAGCATCACGATCCGGTCTCCGGGCATGGCCCTGAAGGAGGTATACCGGACTGCATTGGTACGCGAGGTGCTGTCGCCGACCTCGATGGTCTGTCTCTCGGGAGTGACGAAACCGCTCCCCCGGGCTATCAGGACCGGGGGGTTGTCGTACTCGATGATCTGGGTCTCAAGGTCATTGGCAATGTCAACTATTGTAAATGTTGCATAATTGATCTTGCGGACCTTGCAGATGGGCAGGGTCCGCATGATAATTTCGGCGGTGTGGCGGATGTCCTTGTAGCTTGAGATAAAGCGCGTGGCCATCGTGGCGGTCAGGGTGGCCAGTACGCTGGCCTTGATTCCGCTGCCCAGACCGTCCGAGAGGACCAGGATGGTCCGGTTTTCCTCCTTGACCCGGTGGGAGAGAAAGGTGTCACCGCAGACCAGTTGTCCCTGCTTGTATTCCTGGCACGAGTCAACGTCGATGAAGCAGTTCACGGCTTCTCCTCTCCGTTTTCATGTTCCCTCTCGGGGCGGAATGATTCGACAATCGAATCGAGCATGACCTCGGTCTCGGCCGCGTTTTCTCCCAGGAGGTAGGCGATCTTCTGGACCGTGGCCAGGTTTTTCTGGATCACCTGACGGGCCTTGCGGATCACCTGGTCCTTGCGGACCGAGGGTGTTGTCACATCGGCCAGGATGGCGCCCACAAAGCGGTGCCGTTCGATCGAGAAGATGGAGACGTGGAGAATCGAGTTGTTGTAGCGGATGTCCCGGTCCTGGATGTCCTCTCCGATCTCGAGCACGCTCGAGAAGAGCTTGTGGAAGGGGACGATTTTTTCCAGACTGGCGCCCTCAAGCCCCGGCTTGGCCTCGAAGAGTTCTTCAATATCCTTGCCCATGATGGAGGCGAAGCGGGAGTTGCACTCGACGATCCGCAGACCCTCATCCGCGATCACAATTCCCGAAGGCATCGTCCGGATGAGAGCGTTGGCCTTTTTTTGCGCCAGCTTGCGCATCCAGGAGACGCACATGTCGCGTTCCGCATTCCCGAGGACCAGGGCCCGGGCGAAGTCCCGGCAGCAGTCGTACCCGCATCCGCTGCAGTTGAGTTCGTCCTTGGTCCCGTACTTTCCGATTGAGCGCATGGCGGTCCGGATCTCGTCGTCGCTGATCTGGCGCTCCTCGGGGGCCTGGGATGAATAGTCCAGCGAAGCGTCTGTCTCCGGTATGGCTGCAGCGTGAGGGGCGGACGCTGTTCCCCCGGCCCTGGCCGCCAGGATAGCCGTCAGCCGCTTGCGGGCTATGGCCCCCTTCTGGACGCTTTGCGGGCCGTTGATGCAGCCCCCCTCGCAAGCCAGGAGTTCGAGAAAAAGGGGCTGGGTCCCGGGAAGATCCTCCAGTCCGGAGAGGACTTCGCGGATCTGGCTCAGCCCGGAAAAGGCCATCATGGCTGCATCAGTGACCGCCGTTCCCGAACGAATCCCGGCCAGCATTCCCCCGTCAATCGGGTACAGCCGGCCGCTGGCCGCCCGGGCCGGCATGAAGCGGTCGTCCTCGCCGGGGGTGAGGGCGGCGGGATCAATGTGCTCGCGGGTAAACCAGTCCGCCAGTTCGCGAAAGGTGAGCGCAATATCAAGCGTCCCGGGGAGGGCGTCGGCCTCTCCCTTTTTTGCGATGCACGGGCTGGCAAAGACGATTCCGATATTGTCACCATGCAGGCTGCGCAGTAGGCGGGCATGGGCGATCACGGGCGAGGCGAGGGCTGTCAGGGAAGGGACGAGGCGGGGAAGGAATTTTTCGATGTAATTGACGACCGCCGGGCAGGCCGTGGAGATGAAGATCCTCCGCGCCTGATCCTCGTTCATCAGGCCGGCGGCCGCCTGCGAGACGATCTCGGCCCCGAGGGCGGTCTCGGAGACGCCTGCAAATCCGAGGCGGCGGAGCGCCTGTACGATCTGGCCCTCACTGACCCCGGGGAATTCGCTCACCCAGGAGGGGGCAAGGGAAAACCAGACAGCGGGGCGGAGCGTGAGGAGTTGCCTGGCCCGGATTGTGTCAAAGCGGACACGCTTGGCGCCCACGGGACAGACCTGGACGCAGTGCCCGCAAAAAAGACAGTGCTCGTACATCACCCGGGCGCTGCCGTTTTCGATCCGGATGGCCTTGACGGGGCAGCCCCGGACACATTTGTAGCAGTCCTGGCATTCGTTGGT
Source organism: Spirochaetota bacterium (assembly GCA_029548715.1). Taxonomy (GTDB): domain Bacteria; phylum Spirochaetota; class JAGLSM01; order JAGLSM01; family JAKPMW01; genus JAKPMW01. Next base: position 4,846 of record JAKPMW010000240.1, read on the forward strand.
CTCGGTGTGGATGGGCATCAGCATGTCCACGTGTCATTCCTCCCGCTTGAGGGTGTGCGTCAGGATATCCACCAGTGATCCATTGTCGATTCCATACCAGATTTTATCATCTATCGAGATATTTGGCCCGTCCTTGCAGTGTCCGCTGCAGAGGCTCCCGCTGATCTCGACCCGATCTTCCAGCCCCTCGCGGGCCAGAAACTCCCTGATCGTGGCCAGATGGCGGGCGTTACCCCGGGCTGAGCAGGAACTCCCGAGACAGATGACAATCCTGTGCGTTGTGTTCATGCGTCTTCCTTGTCCGGGGCCCCGGCTGGCAGGCTGGCCAGCCAGGCTACACCCTCAAGTTCCATTTCGAGATTGACGTTTCTGACATGGGTGCCTGCCGGGGCATGCAGGTGAACCGGAGCAAAGTTGAGGATTCCCCGGATTCCGAGTTCAGCCAGACGGTTGAGTGTTTCCTGTGCGGCAAAATCGGGTACTGCGATGATGGCAATGGTTGCGCCTGTCTCGCTGATTACCCTCGACATCTCGCCGGGGGGCAGGATCGGGGGCTTGCCCCGGCGGTTGATGCGTGCCGGATCGGTGTCGAAGCCGGCTGTGATGGCCAGCCCATCCCCGGAAAAGCCCGCATAGCGCAACAGGGCCTGCCCGAGGTTGCCGCATCCGACCAGGACTACGCCCTGGCGGGAGACACCCTCAAGGATGGTCGAGATCCCCTCAAGAACCTCGGAGATTCCGTATCCGCCCCGCCGTTTCCCCTGAAGACCAAAGACCGAAAAATCCTTGCGGACAACCGAGGCGGATGTCCCGCTTGCCTCGGCCAGCAGGCCTGAGGTGACGCGCAGGATTCCGGCCGCCTTGAGGCGTTCGAGACTGCGGCGGTAGGCGGTCAGGCGCTGGATCCGGTCGATCATATTGTTCTCCTTGTCACAATATAAACAAAACAGGAACAATAAAAAAATTCAAAATTCGGGCACCCGGGGATCTGTGGTGGGCTCTTCCATATATCAAAACCTTTTCAAGGAGGCAGTATGAAGAAATCATCACGAAGGGAGCGGCCTGGCTGGCGTGAGGGCCTGTTCTTCGGCCTGGCGCTGGCCGTTGTGGCCTGTCTGGTTTTAGCCATGCTTGCGGGGTGTTCCGATGACGAGACGGAGGTTTCGGAGGGGGTGTCCGCCTCGTCATCGAACAGCGTCTCATTTTCGGCGTCATCGGGAGCTCCACCAGCGGGAAGCAGCGCCTTCGATGCCACTGTCCGCGGGCTGTCACGGCTTGATCAGCCCGCGGCCCTCCCCGAGCCCGTCAGGGTCGGTCCGGCGGTGACCAATATCCAGGGGGATAGCTATACGGTTGAGGAATATTTCAGGGCAGCCCCGGAATTCAGCGAGATCATTGCCCTTGACCCGTCAACGGATGTGATCTGGCCGGGCGCAATCCTCAATGGAGGGAGTGTTCTCATCGGCGACTGTGTCCCGGTTGCGGGAAAGCGCGCCCCTCTTGTGTTTTCGGTTTCCCTCGAGAACATCCAGGGAAACCGGCATGCGACTGTTGAGACCCCCAGGCTCTCAAGTGTGCGCCAGGCCCTTGGGGAGATGCTGGCCCAGAACCTGACCGGAGCGACTCCGGCCCGGGTCAGCTTTTCCATCGAGACGGTCCACGATTCGGGCCAGCTTGATCTGGCGATCGGAGCCAGTATCGGATCGGGTGGCAACCAGATCAAGGCCCAGTTTGATTTTTCCGACAGCCGGATGCGTTCCCGTGTCCTTGTACGCTTTGTCCAGGTCTACTACACGGTTGATATTGATCTCCCGGAGCGGCCCTCGGCCCTCTTTGCCCGGGATGCGGACCTGACGGCGATCGCGCGGGGTCTGGGGGCGGTGGCGCCCCTCTATGTTTCGACCATCAGTTACGGGCGCATGGCCTTTTTCTCGTTTGAGTCGGAGGCGGACGGGGAGACACTCAAGGCCGCAGTCTCGGCATCCTGTCGCGGGGCCGTTGCTGACGGGGGCGCCAGTGTTTCGCTGGCGGACAAGACCATCCTGAGCAATGCCCGGATCAATGCCACGATTATCGGGGGAAACGGGGCCACCGCAGTCAATGCCGTGCGCGGGTTTGATGGACTCAAGCTTCATCTCCTCGCAGGAGGGAATTACGACAAAAATTCTCCTGGCGCTCCGGTGATGTACAAGCTGCGCTATCTCTCGGATAACACCATCGGGCGGATGGTCCTGACCAGCGAGTATCAGGTCCGAAACGTCTACAGGCTGTGCGACTGGTATCGGGTGTACGGGATGGGGCTGGTCTGCGATTCGGAGGACGACGCCGGAAGCGAAGCGGAGTTCTTTGGATTCTGCGATGTCACGCTGACAACCAACGGGATGCCGCTTCAGGGGTTTGAAGCCGGCAGCCCGCGCAGCGGTCGTGTCTGGAATGTTTCCCTCCTTGAGGCGGATAACTGGTCTCTTGCGCCGGGTGGTACCAGGACTTTTCCCGCCGAAATCCGGTTTCGTGTCTCCCGCTTCGATCTTGCTGCTGCGGTGCTGCGTGTCTCGGGCTGGCTGGCCGAGCAGGATGCGCCTGGATTTGACGACATGGGCAGCCGGGAGATTCAATTGGGCCTTGCGGAAATTTCCGGGGAGACAGTCTGGCTCCCGGCTTTTGTCGAGGGCGGAACCAGGGCCAGGATGTTTTTCAAGGTCGAGCGTGTGGTTGACTAACTCTCCATCAGGATGGAGAAAGAAAGGAGACAGATCGTGAAGATACGGTTTGTGGTATTGGCAGTCATGTTCGGGATTGCAGCCTGCTGGATCAGTGCCTGCGGAGACGACGAAGGGGCGGACCGTCCGGCGAGTGCTTCATCATCCCGGGATGGAACAGGGGGAACATCCTCCCTCCCGGCAGGGACGGAATCATCCGGTGAAGGGTCCTCCTCGCTCTCGGCCTCCAGCCCTTCGGGTGGAAGCGTTTCATCACTCAGTCAGGGTGCTGGCGCGGCTTCATCCATGCTGGCATCCTCAGTGCAGTCTGCGACTTCGTCGGCAGCGCAGGTATCCTCGTCAGCCTGGTCAGCGTCATCGGCTTCGTCACAGTCGTCGTCCAGCTTGTCATCGGACGCTTCATCGAGTTCCTCCCAGCCCGCCGGCGACAGCAGGACTGTGCGGTTCTATTCAGGCCGGATCATCTGTGACGCTGAGGACGATGCGGGGGCCGAGGCCGAATTTTACGGTACCTGCCAGGTGACAGCCAGCCTTGAGGGGGCAGCGCTGCAGGCCCTTGATGGAGGGTATCCGGTCACGGGATATCTCTGGGAGGTCGAACCGGTCTGGGCCGAGGAGTGGGCACTCCAGCCGGGTCAGTGGAAACCCTTTAACCGTCAGCGGATTTTTTCGCTTCCGGCGGCATCCCTTGGGAAATGCAGCTTCAGGATCAGGGCGCATGTGCTTGAAAATGACACGTTTGGCTCGGATGACCTTGGCTGGCAGGAGCTTGTCTTTTCGGGAAACGCGGTTCCGCCAGGGATTGCCTGGTTGCCCGCATTCTCTGATGGCGGGACGACAGCCAGGATCGGGCTGATGGTGAGCGTCGAGTAGGAGATCCGGAAAACAAAAAGCACGCGGCCTCTTTTGACAGGTGCCGCGTGCCTGATGCTGGCCTTGAAAGGATCAGAGCTTGTAGTTGATGCCACCAAGGATGGTGAGCATTTTTACAGAGGAACTGGCAAGAATCATGTGGAAGCGGGCGCCGATGTCAAGGGTCATGTTTTCCGCAATGGGGGTCTCAAAACCCGCACCGATCATGATTCCCAGATTGCTGCCGGAACCATCACCCGAGAGCATGTGGAGGCCGGCGCCTGCAATAGCGTACAGGGGTGAGCTCGGGATGGTCATTTTTCCGAAACCCATGAAGCAGAGTGATGCCGAGCTGACAGAGTACGAACCAAAACCGGTATTGAGTTCGTAGTCGAATATTGGCAGGTAGCTGATCATCGCGCCGAAGCGGATTGAATCGGCCGCATCGCCGAATGTTACGCGGGTCTCGATGGCCGGCAGTCCGCCGCCGTCAAGATCCTCGAGAAGAAGGTTGTAGCCAAGTGAGCCGCCAAGTTCGAAGCTGAAAGCCGAAGTGGTTGTAAGCATGAGTACTGCGAGAAGACCGATTTTCACTGCCTGTTTCAAAAAAACCTCCTAAGGGTTTTGGTAACTCGGTGCCAGCATCAGATACAGTCCAAGTATATGGCAAATATCAAGAAATTCAGGACGGAAAGAGATAATTTCCGGCCGGTTTTGTACTCCCCGCCCTCCCCGTCCGGGCGGGAGCGGGGAGGTGTCTTACTCGCCTTTTTTGTAATAATGTGTATGCAGGATCTCGTGGGCCTTTTTGCTGCCCGGTTCACCCAAAAACTCGGCGTAGAGTTTTTTGATGGACGGGTTTTCGTGCGACTTACGGACCGTCAGGCGTTCATCCTCGTCGTAGATGGCCTGCATCCGGGCCTCGAGGCGGGAGATGTCCCCATGCAAAAAGGGCTGGCCGCCGCCGTTGATGCAGCCGCCGGGGCAGGCCATGATCTCGATGGCATGGTACTCGGCTTCGCCTGACTCGATTTTTTCGAGGATCTTGCGTGCGTTCCCCAGGCCGGAGGTCACCGCGATGTTGACCTGGGTCCCGGCGATATTGACGGTC
>JAKPMW010000070.1 GCA_029548715.1 Spirochaetota bacterium
AGCGGTACCCGTCCCGCCGAGAGATTCCATCTTCCCATCGGCCCCTTGAGTGTGGCATAGAGCTGGTGCAGCATGACACTTTCGAGATTGTGGACTGCCTCGGCCTGGAGTACGAGGACAAAGCGGTCCCCCTTGTCATCGGCAAAGACCTGGCGCAGCGAACCTCCCAGCGAAGCGATCTCGCCGGCTGTTCCGCTTGACGCAAAGCTGGCGCGCAGGTCCTCCTCCCAGTTGGCAAAGAGGGCGCCAGAGAGTGCACCGGGAACCAGGATGGCGCACAGGCTACACAGCAATCGTACCGTCTTCAATTCGCACCACCTTTCTGCAGCGTGCGGCCAGCTCTGGATTGTGTGTCACGATGACTACTGCAATCCCGCGGCTGTGCAGCGAATCAAACAGCTCGATTACCGAGGCTGCGCTGCGCGAGTCCAGGTTTCCCGTCGGTTCGTCGGCCAGCACCAGCCTGGGTTCGTTGATCAGGGCCCGGGCCACGGCTACCCGTTGCATCTCGCCACCGGAGAGCTGGCCCGGAAGATGATCCAGCCTGTGGCCCAATCCGACGCTTTCGAGCAGGGACACGACCTGATCGCGCGGGACTACCCTGTTTGAAAAGATGAGGGGCAGGGCCGCGTTTTCGAGGACGGTCAGGGTCGGGATCAGAAAAAACTGCTGAAAGACGAAACCGACCGTCCTGCTCCTGATGTCTGCCAGAACAGACTCGCTGGCCTGTCCAACCTCCTTGCCCTCGACCGAGATGGTTCCGGTCGTCGGGTGGTCCATGCAGCCCGCCAGATTGAGGAGGGTTGTCTTGCCTGAACCGGAGGGACCGCAGATCGCGATCTGGTCTCCCTCGAAAATCTCGAAGCTGACGTTCTTGATAGCCTGGACTTCCTCGCGTCCCCGGCGGTAGATCTTGCTGACAGTATCCAGTTTGACGATGCTATTCATTTCGGAGTACCTCCATGGGGACGATTGAGGCAGCCTTCCAGGCGGGGTAGAGGGCGCAGAGGACACCCACGGCCACCGTCAGGAGGATCGAGAGGGAGATGAGGGGGAGTGTCGGATCGGTGATCGAGCCGGCAGGAATGTAGGCGATCAAAAGCCCGCGCAACAAATGGTCCGCTGCCGGCATCAGCGCTAAACCGATACCGGCCCCGGCAATCGCGCCGGCACTGCAGAGGATCAGGCTTTCGAGTGTGACCAGTCCGAGGATGTCGCGCCGCTTGGCACCGACGCACTTGAGGTAGGCCATCTCACGCCTGCGCTCCATGACTGCCATCAGCATGGTGTTGAGGATCCCGAAGACGGAGACACCGAAGGCCACAACGACCATGACAAACATGATCACGCGTGTTGCCGAAAAAAAACCGAGGATGCCGTCGCTCAGTTCCTTCGAGCCGAGGACATAATATTCCTTGGGCAGATCACCTCTCAGCTTGAGGGTAACATTCTGCAATTGCGAGATATCCTTGAGCTTGATGGCGATGGCCGAGAGTTTGCCTTTGCGCTCGATCATCTTTTGGGCGGTCTTGAGGGGCAAAAAGATCGTGCCGTCATCCTGCCCCCAATTTTGGGCCAGGATACCGGACACGACAAACTCCTTGTCATATTTTTCAGAATAGAGTTTGTCGCCCGGTGCGACGTTTTCGATCTGGGCGATCTGTGATCCCAGGATGACCGAGTTTTCAGCGCTAAACCAGCCCCCGTTTGTGATGATCCAGTCCGGCCGGATCGTGCGGATCTCCTCCGTGATGCCCATGAAGATGTCTGTCCGGCTCCCGTCCTTTGTGGTTGCGGTGAAGAGCTGGAAGGGGAGGACGGCCGCCACTTCGGGAATGGCGCGCACCTTGTCAACCAGGTTCTCCTCGACATACAGCGGACTCAGTCCGCCCTGGGCGATGACCGCGGCCGCCTCGATCGGGCAGCCTTCCTTTGTGATATAGAGATGCACGCCGGTCTTTTCGACCAGGTCGCGTTCGACCGCCTTGCTGTAGCCGCGGTCTACCGAGAGGACCACCGTCAGGGTGGCCGTGGCGATCAGGACACTGACAGCAGTCAGGACCGAGCGGGCCGGGGTCCGGCGCAGGTTGTTACCGGCCAGTTTTGCGAGTTTCATTGCTGTCTCCTTCCACTTTTCCCTCGACCAGTTCAAGTCCGGTGGCGGTCAGGACGACCTGCTCGTCACCCTTGTGGACTTTGGCGGTCACGCGCAACTGCTGTCCCTGGCGGATACGGGGGGCCTTGAGGTCTCCCATGAAGACTATGACAGAGCGGGACTTTTCGGTATAGGTAAACTCGCACAGCGATTTGCATTGGGCCGAGAGCTGGCCGCGCAATACGACGGTCTTGCCCTCAAAGTCGGCTGGACGCTCGAGGATCTCTGACAGGGCTGTGGGAACAGTCTCCGCCGGGGCAGGGGTGCCGATGGCTTCGCCGGACGAACAGGCCGCGAGGAGGAGGAGGGCTCCCGTCAGGAGCGCCGTGGAGAGACGAGACAGGTTTGAGATATACTGGTATTGTGACATGATAATGTCCTTTCGTGTTCCCCCGGATACGGGGGTGAGTGTGCTTCGGTCTTGTCGTGCTGCGGGCTTTCCCGCCCAGATGAGGCAGAACAGGATGAGGCAGCACAAGGTGAAGGCAACAACTCACACGAGAAGACGGACGGTACACCATTGCTGGAGGATGGAAGTTCCGGGATCGGACTGGTTGGCCGCATCCCGGGAGAGGCGCATATGTGTTTGACGGAGTGGTGACGGCATGCAAATCACGGCCGAAAGGCTGCGCAAGGTCCTGCTGTCATCCGGGGAACCATTGACGGGAACCTGATGCGAATGCGTGTCGTTGCGGACGCAGTCCGTGCAGTGCGAGTCATCGCCGCAGTTCTGGCAGGGGCAGGGCAGATCGCTGTATACGGGCAGGCTTGCGGCAAGTTGAGTTTCCGTGCAGGAGAGTTCGGTGCTGGCGAGGACGCCGCCGCAGACAGCAGTCGGAATGGCCGCGGTCAGAACCGCAAGTGCGAGGAAGCACATGCTTAGCGAGTATAACCTGCTTTGCCCTTTTCTATTCATACCATATTTATAGGAAAAAAGAAGGCAGGATGCAAGTCTTTTTGGAAAAAATGCTGTGTATTGCGCGTTCAATCGGGTGCTATTCGGGCTAACCACCACATTTTCATGAAAATGTCATGGCACTCCGGGCCACGTATTACACATCTGTACTGACACTCCCGGAGTGTTGTATACTGGACCCACAACATCCATCAAGGAGTGCAGCATGGAAGCACAAACCTACCCGGCCCATGCCGGGGCAAAGACAGCCTTTACCATCGTCGGCATTCTCCTCTGCCTGCTCATTATCACCATCCCGCTGGCCATCTGGATCATCGTGGCTTCACGCCGGGCCCGTGTCGTTGTCGATGATGCCGGCATCCGGATCAAGATGTTCGGCTCAATCAGGCTCACGTGGGACGAGATCGTCCGGGTCGGACTTCTCAGGATCGGTGTCCAGGGCGGTGGAGTGGCCGGGATCATTGTCAAAAAGAAAGTCGGCGGGAACGAGGCCGTCAATCTCTGCCTGCAGGATACGCGTGGCAAGACGCGGCACTGCATTATCTCAATGTACCAGAACTGGGAAGACATCGTGGAACATGTTGCACAGCGGACCGGTCGGCAGTGCGAAACCCTCTCCCGTGGTTTTTCCGGGCCAAAATGGCCTGAGGGCTGAGGCCCGCAGC
>JAKPMW010000264.1 GCA_029548715.1 Spirochaetota bacterium
CGGCAACATGCAGGCCAACAAGGGAATCGAGTCGATCATCGAACTGGCGGCCGCAGTCCCCGAGACCACGTTTGTCCTGGTTGGGGGGACACCGGCCGATATCGCCCGGCTCGAGGAGACTGCCGCAGCCAGATCCTGTCGCAACGTGATCTTTACCGGGATGAAGCCCGTGGGTGAAGTGCCACGCTACCTGCATGCTGCTGACGTGCTCCTCATCCCCCCAACCGCTGCCCCCCTCAGGCTGTACGGCCGGACCGTTTTGCCCTTCAAGACCTTTTTGTACATGGCAGCCGGGCGCCCCATCCTTGGCCCGGACCTGCCTGACCTGCGCGAAGTTCTCACCGCACGTTCGGCCCTCCTGGTCACACCAGATGACACCCGGGCCGCAGCGCGGGCCCTGGCCAGGCTGGCCAAAGATCCCGCCCTTTGCAAACGGACAGGCACAGCCTCGGCCAGGGCGGCGGCGAAACTGACCTGGGACCAGCGGGGACTGCGCATCGCCTCCTGGATCGCCGAACGCTATTGTGCTTCCATCGGAAAATAGCCCTATCCTCCAGGCGGGATCATGTGCCTTCAGGATGGCGCCGCTGGATTCTCCCGGTCCGAGATATCCCGCATAAAGGACTGATAGGTCCCGTCAGGCATGCGCCGTGAAGACATCTCGACAGGGACTGTACTCCCGTCCCTGCGCAGAATATCGCGGGTTGTTGTGATGATCCCGCCCGCATTCAGCGTGACGTAATCAAGGGGCCGCCGCTTGATCGATTCGGGAGTAAAAATCCGCCCAATATTCATCTCCAGCAACTCTTCCCTCGAATACCCCGTCAAGTCGCAGGCCTTGGTATTGACTGACACAAGGTCTCCCCGGCTATCTCCACGGAAAAAGGCATCTGGTGCCAGTTCGAGAAGCAATGCCATCTGCTGCTCTCCGGCCTCGGCCAGCTCCTTTGCCTGAACCAGCTCAGCCTGGCGGGCCGCAACTTCCGTCATGTCCTGGGAAATCAGCACAACCCGGTGGACTGTTCCACGCAACATGATGGGAAACACCACGGAGCGAACCACCCGTTTCCGGCCAGCGTACCCGTTTTTCACCGGATCGTATTCCATATCCGGATGCATGACCGACTCGCCCCTGAATGCGCGCTCAAAGTACTGCAGATATCCGTTTTCACGAAGATTCGCGTCTTCATAAATGTTGTATACCCCGATGACCCGCGAAGCCGTGGTCTGCCAAAGATTTTCCCAGGCCCGGTTGACCATCAGGGCCGTACCGGAAGAATCAAAAACCTGCATCCCCACGGGAGCCTGCTCGAAGATCCCCCGGAAAAACCGCTCCTGCTCGTCTGCCCGCTCTCTGGCCTCGTGAAGTCTGAACGCCATGCGGATGGATGCCAGCAGGACAGCACTGCTCATGGACTTGACGATGTACCCATAGGAAGTGATCGTCTCGGTGCGTTCAACAATTTCGGGCTCGGTATGGCTTGACAAAAAGATCAGGGGCAGGGTCCGCTCTGCCAGAATCTGTCTGGCTGCCTCGGTTCCGTCCATGCCGGTCCCGAGATCGATATCCATCAATACAAGATCAATATGCATTGCAAATCCCAGCTCGACAGCCTTGCTGCCCGAGCCGGCCGTAATCACCGAATACCCGGCGTCCTCAAGATACATCGCCTCCATCGCCGCTGTCATTGGATCATCTTCAACGAGGAGAATCGTCCTGGTGTCTGGCACAGGTTCCGCCTTCATCCGTTTTGCTGAGATAATTATATCACACCCGCATCCGAAACACCCGGCGGACACAATATTTCATCTGGCATTGATACCAGGCCGCGTTCAGCCGGCTGCGATCCGTCCCATCCCGAGACAGATTCCGTCCCGGTAGAAAACGGCAAACTGGCCCGGGGCGCAGCCGGCGTCCTGTCCATCCAGCAGGGTCACCAGCCCCCTCCTGGGGTCGTGCTGGTCTTGCATGAGACTGCAGGCAAACATGGTCGGACCGTGGCGAAGCTTGCAACTCAGCCCGCTGCCTGAAGCCGGGACCCCATTGATCCAGTGCATCTCCTCGACCGGAAAGCGGTCAAGCTGAGCCTGCTGGTACTGCTCGCCGTGGACAACCTCGATCAGATTGTTGACGATATCCTTGCGGACGACAAACCATGGGCCACCCGACAATCCCAGTCCGGTACGCTGCCCAATGGTGTGAAACCAGTATCCGGCATGCTGCCCCAATACCCGGCCCGTCCCCTGCTCAACAATCGCCCCCTGCCGTTCGCCCAGATAGCTCCTGGCAAAATCCCTGAACCTGACCTTTCCCAGAAAACATATCCCCTGGCTGTCCTTGCGTCCGGCCGGCGGAAGGGCATATTCGAGAGCCATGCGCCTGACCTCGCTTTTGACGAGTTCACCAACCGGAAAGAGGGCCCGCGCAAGCTGGGCTTCAGAGAGATGGGCCAGAAAATACGTCTGATCCTTGACCGGGTCGGGAGCAAGGGCCAGCAGGGTATGCCCCCCCTCGCGGAGGAGGCGGGCATAGTGTCCGGTGGCCACCCGCTCAAAGCTGTCATCAATATGGTCAAAAAAGGCCCCAAATTTGACTCGCTCATTGCAAAACACGTCCGGACTGGGCGTCCGCCCGGCCACGAGCTCGTCAAGCGTATAACGCACCACCCGCTCGTGGTATTCACGCTGGAGGGAAACAATGGAGAGGGGAACACCCAGCCCTTCGCACGTGGCACGCACATAGCCCAGATCGGTCTCCCAGGGGCAGTCCCCGAGAAAGGAGAGTTCGTCTTCAAGCCAGATCTTGAGGTAAAATGCCGTGCACTCGTGTCCCTGGTCAACCAGAAGCTTGAGGGCCAGGGCGCTGTCCACGCCGCCGGATACCAAAACCGCAACCTTCATCCGCGTCCTCCCCCGCCCAGATGGACCATGATAAGCGAGATATCAGCAGCCCTGACTCCGGCCAGACGCGAAGCCTGGCCCAGGGTTCGCGGGCGGATTTTCGTCAACACCATCCGCCCCTCGGCCGAAAGCCCGCGAACAGATTCCCAGCGAAACGAATCGGGAATCAGTTTTTCTTCCATGCGCAGCATGCGGGCAATCGCCTCCCGCTCGCGGGCAATATACCCTTCATAGCGCAGCTCGATGGCCGCAGCCGCAAGCACGTCGCTGTCCGCACGTCCGCTGGCAAGGGCCGGAAAGCGGGTAGTGTCGCACTGCGCAAGAAGTGTTTCAAGGGGAACAGCGCCCCGCGCCGCCAGTTGCGAAAGCGGCGCAGGATGTGAGATGGGCGGCGAACCGGCAGCCTCAAAAAGCGGGTTGACCACCTCGGGGCGACACCAGAGCCGATGCATCGACTCCAGGGCATCCTGTAACCGGGTCTCAAAGCAGGCCTCATCCGCAGCCTCCTGTTCCGAAACCAGGCCCAGGGCATGTCCGCGGGCCACAAGGCGCCTCCCGGCATTATCCTCGCGCAGGACCAGCCTGAACTCGGCCCGGGATGTAAACATGCGATACGGTTCAAGCGGGACCTTGCTGATCAGGTCATCGATCAATACCCCGATATAGGCCTCATGCCGTCCAAGGATGCAGGGTGCCCGCCCGAGACAGGAGAGTGCGGCATTGATCCCGGCCATCAGGCCCTGAGCCGCTGCTTCTTCATAGCCCGAGGTTCCGTTGACCTGGCCGGCAAGATACAGGCCCCTGACGGCCTTCGTCTCCAGGGTATGCCTGATCTGGCTGGCGGGAAAAAAATCATATTCAACTGCATACCCGGGACGGGCAATGAGCGCACGTTCAAGACCGGGGATGGTATGCAGTGCGGCCTCCTGCACATCCGCCGGCAGGGATGTAGGAAATCCGTTGACATAATACAGTTGGGTATCCAGTCCCTCCGGCTCGAGAAAAAGCTGATGCCGGGTCTTTTCGGCAAAGCGGACGATCTTGTCTTCAATGGAGGGACAATACTTGGGACCAATCCCGGTGATCCTCCCGGTATACATGGGGGATCGGTCAAACCCCTTGCGCAACTCGTCATGCGTCCCGGCATGCGTCCATGTCACATGGCAGGGGACCTGGGCCAGATACGGAAAATCCGCCAGCGGAGTGCGCCGCGAAAATGGCCGCACACCCGGGTCGCCCCCCTGGGCCTCGCAGGCCGAAAAATCAATCGAGTCCCGCAGTATCCGGGGCGGCGTCCCCGTCTTGAGGCGGCCGCTGGTCAGCCCCATGGCCTCAAGAGACTGCGTCAACCCCAGGCTGGGGGCCTCCCCCGCCCGGCCGCCGGGAATCGCATCCAGTCCGGTGTAGAGCACGCCCCCCAAAAAGGTCCCGGCCGCCAAGATAACCGTTTTCGTCGCGAGTTCCTCCCCGGATGCGAGACGGACCCCGCGTACCCTGAAGCGCGTCTCTGGCGCTGGTGCGGACACATGAGACGTACCAGGCGGCGGGCACCCGCCAGGGGCCGCCCCATCTGCACAGGCCGGCCCTTGCCCCGGCGGGGACTGTTCCCCGGATACAGGTTCTCCCAGCAGGGCAACGACCTGTCCCCGGAGAATCTCCAGGTCGTCAAATTCGCCCAGCATGGCCGAGGCCACCGCTTCGTAGCGCTCGCGGTCTGCCTGGGCCCGCGTCGAATGGATGGCCGGGCCCTTGGAGAGGTTGAGGGTCCGCATCTGGATGGCAGCCTGGTCCGTAATGCGGCCCATCAGGCCTCCCAGGGCATCGATCTCGCGCACAAGATGGCCCTTGGCTGTGCCCCCGATGGCCGGGTTGCAGGACATGCGGCCCATGGCAGCGGGATCGGGAGTAATGATGGCCACCCTGAGGGGGCAGTCTGACTTCGCCACATTTTCGCTTTCGGGCCACTGGCATGCCCCCGGACGGCCAATCCTGACCGCAGCAGCAGCAGCCTCAATCCCGGCATGTCCGCCGCCGATGAC
>JAKPMW010000318.1 GCA_029548715.1 Spirochaetota bacterium
AGCCGGATGTTTTTTCCGACCAGCTCAAGCGGATTCGTTTCGAATATTGCCAGGGCCTGATTGTTCCCGAAAAGGATCGTGCCATCCATGTCGCGCAGGAGGACCGGGAAGGGGGCATTGTCGACCAGAATGCGGAAGCGCTCCTCTCGGGCCTTGCGCATTGCTTCAGCACGTTTCCTTTCGCTGATGTCCTGGTTTGTGCCAACCATGCGTACCGGGCTTCCCAGACTGTCGCGGATGACAATGCCCCTGGCTTCAATATGCCGGCGTGTTCCGTCGGGGAGAGAGACCTGAAATTCGCCCTGGTATTCGTCGGCGCCATTGATGGCATGCTCCATCTGGCGTCTGTTTCGCTCGGCCTCGTCGGGCTGGATGCGTTCTGCCCAGATCTTCATCAGGTCTTCGTCCAGCGTTTCAAGACCGTAGAGACTCATGATCCGGGTATCATAGCTGATTTTCCCGCTGGCGATATCAAGGTCCCAGATGGCGACACCGGTTGCTTCGCTGGCAAGAGTCAGGCGTTCGGCGAGCCGTTCGATCCGGGCTTCGTTGGCCCGCCTGACGGTAATGTCTTCCGCTGAACAGATGATGTATTCGACGGTTCGTTCGTGTCCCACGCGGGGGATGCGTGTTATTCCAAGCAGCCTCTCCTCTCCGTTCGGAGTGGTGTGCCATTCCTCACGGTAGGTGCGCCGGCCGCCTGCAAAGGTCTCGATATTCCCGTCAATAAAGGAGCGGGCACTCTTTTCGGGCACCAGATCCCTGATGGATTTTCCGTCAAGGACCTCACTCATGCGTCCGAGAAAGAGCCGATGGGCCCGGTTGGCTGACCCTCCGTAGGTCTCCGTGTCCTTCATGTACCAGATCTGTGTTTCGATGTTTTCGGAGAGGAGGAGCAGTTCTTCTGTCTTGTGGCGGAGTTCGAGTGTCCGCTGGACGACGGTCTGTTCGGCCCGTTCCTTGGATGTGAGGAGGTACCAGGCAAAGAGTGCGAGGATTGCAGTCAGGATGATTCCGATAAAGACAACCAGCCAGGCTGGTCGTGCGGCATGGGCGGCAATAAACCCCTGGCCCGCATCGCATACGATCGCGTAGCTCCTGCCGAAGGCGAAGACCGGAGTGACATACAGGGGGTAGAGATCCATTGAGGGAAGGATGGTCTCTGCCCGCAGATCACGGTGTGCGGGGATGTCGGGCCATGACGCTATCAGGCGAGGTCCTCCGCTCGCCGAGAGGTCGACAAGGTGGACCGGGATATTGATTTCTTCCCGGTCGATGGGAGAAAGAGACTCACGGAGGAGTTCCACTGGCGATATTGCGGCCACTGCAAAGCCGGTCTTGTTGTCAGGAACCGTTTTTGTCGGCTGGAAGATGAAGACACTGTATGCCGCCTCATCTACCGGGAGGAAGAGGCGTGAAGGTTCGGTAGCCGTCTGGAGGCGGGTTGTCGAAGCGATGCGCATGGCCTCGTCAGCGAGGATGTCGGTTCCGAGGTCGATACCCAGAAGATGCATCGTCTCGTTTCGCGGACTGGTGTAATGCACCGGCCAGTATTCCCGGCGCGGACCCGCCGGGCCAAGCTCATGCCGGTCGTTGCGCTCACGGATCGTGTAGTCGGGAATCCCCGATGTCCGGGCGTCGGCTTCGAAGAGGGTTCGTTCGGAAAGAGTCACAAAAGGGGCCCAGATCAGATGCCGGATGCTTTTGTTTTTGTCGAGCAGGTTCAGGGTGAATTTGTCAAAGTCCTGCCTGAGGACGCGGTCGCTGCTCGCAAAAAAGCGCTCGACTGAATCCAGGTTGTCCGAACGGGCGGTGATTGCGTCATGAACCAGCCTGGTGCGGTAGGCCGCAAGGTGATAAAACATGTCCCTGGTTTCCTTGTCGGCGTTGCGCTGTACAAGGATGGCCGTAAACACGGTCAGGATGCATCCGAGTGCGCTGACCAGCCAGACCTCGGCAAAGCGCCGCATCCGGGAGGAGTCCGTGGCCTTGTCCCGGGTCTCGGAGGAAATGAAGGTCAGGATCAGGAGCAGGCAGAGACAAAACGCCAGAAGCAGGGGGAAGAGGCGGGCCCTGAGAATATTGCCCGTCCTGAAATGGCTTTCCCTGTGCAGTTCAATGACAGCCAGCACTGTTCGCGTTCTGGGGTTGACGACCGGGGCCCAGATCCGGTCATGCTGGTGCGCATCGTCTGTCGTCGCACCACAGGTGGTGGTCCGGCTGCTCCAGGCCTGCCAGAATCCCCGGGGGATTGACTCGATGACCGAGCCGGGGGGAGATACCGGCTCGCCCGTTGCGGCTGCTCCTGGTCCCTGGACGGCTCGTGTCCCGATGATGGTTGAGAGGATGGCCTTGCTATATCCGGGGGATTGCCGGATCAGGTGCTCCAGATGGCGCACAAGCCGTGTATAGATGGGGCGGACAGCATCATCGGCGGAAAACGAGAGTTGCTGGATATGGTTGACGGGAAGCATTGCCGCAACGGCCTGCCCGTGAAGGCGGAGTGTTTGCTGATCGCGTTCGCTTTGGCTGTTGCCGAGTGCGTCCGCCGCCAGCCATGCTCCCGCCAGTACGGAAAGGATCATGAGGGAGCGCAAGGCCAGGGTTCGCAGGGCGCCCTTCGTATCCTGGTCAACAAGCGTTGAAAGGATCCGCTGCACGACAAGGGCTGACGCAAGGGCGAGGAGTATGCGGAGCAGGAGCACGAATGCGCTGACAGATCCGGACGGTTCGCCAAAAAACAGGACCGGTTCGCCCGGAAATGCGGGGAAGAGCCAGGTCAGCGCAAGGAGCGGGATGAGGACGCTCAATATCCTGAGGCGGGTGTCGATCCCCCAGCGGGCGGCGTGCGACTCCCTGATCAGTGCCCATGCTGTGAGTATGGATGCGGGCAGCCCGACAACGAGGGTGATTGCGTTTTGCAGTGCTTCGACGCCTTCAATTGCAAAGGTCCCGGCGATCGGGGTGAGGACCCAGAGGGATGAGATGGTCGATGCGGGCCGTGTCCCCTGCATCAGCAGGGTTCTGCGCGCTGACTCGAGCAGGCAGTGCCAGGCTGCAAGCGTCAGCAGGGTGCGCAGGAGCGTACTGCCAGCAGGGTTGTCAAGGGCCGGGGGCAGGATGGAAAAAATTGATGTCAGGCCGTGAAGCAGGAAGGAGAGGAAGAGGGGGCGCCACGAAAATGCAGGATAGCGCAGCCAGATCCCGAATGATGCGGTGATGGCGAAAAAGGCGAGCCCGAGCAGGAGATGGAAGACATCGCTGTGCATGATCCCTTTCCCAAGGCGGGATGCGGCCCTGCCTGGGCCTGTATCTTTGTACCACGCCCGGAGGGTCCGTGCAAGAGTGGTAATGCGGGGGGAATTTCACTCCTTGAGGTGTGCATGAGCGGAGAAGATCGCTTTTGCTGGATGCGAATTCATTCCGGGTTTGTGAGTATATTTCTGGCAAGACGAAGGCAAGGATGGCACCATGGTTCCCGGCTTTTTCGGACTTGATATCGATTTTTCGCTGATGGATGTGGTGGATACCGAAGTCCTTGGCCTCAATCTCAGCCTCATTTTGCGTTCCTTTCCCCTGCTCATCCAGGGTTCGCTGATCACCATTGAGATCACGGCCCTCTCTGTCGGATTTGGGCTTGTCATTGGAATGTTCGTTGGTATCGGGCGACTGGCACACAATCCGGTCGCCCGCATTCTTTCAGGGATCTATGTCAATTTTTTGCGGGGGACTCCGCTTCTGGTGCAGATTTTCATCATTTACTTTTTGCTTCCCATTGCGCTGGGGCAACGGGTTGATCCCTTCATCGCGGCCGTGACGGCCTGTTCGATCAACAGCGGGGCCTATATTGCCGAGATCTTTCGCGCAGGCATCCAGTCGATCGATAAGGGACAGATGGAGGCCGGCCGTTCCCTGGGGATGAGCTGGTCGCTGGCCATGCGGACCATCGTTCTCCCGCAGGCCTTCCGGAGGATTGTCCCGCCTCTCGGGAACGAGTTTATCGCGATGCTCAAGGATTCGTCGCTGGTCTCGGTGATCGGATTTGAAGAACTGACGCGCCGGGGACAGCTTATCATCTCGACGACCTACGGGACCTTCGAGATCTGGTTCAGTGTGGCCGTCATCTATCTCGTCCTCACCTTCAGCATTTC
>JAKPMW010000323.1 GCA_029548715.1 Spirochaetota bacterium
TGACGACTGGTATTGATGCGTTTGCCGCAGGGCAGCCCCTGTTTTTATGAAGTGATGCGGCACCCCCGGATAGCACCGGGGGTGCCGCTTTTTTCTGGCCAGGGTTGATCAGACTGCCCCGAAAACGTGGGCGGCGGAAAAAGTAAATTTGAAAGAATTTAATCCGGGATTGGCAGGCATGCCTGCCAATCCCGGATTGCGCAGTCCCTGATAGTGCATAGCAGCGCGTTGTAGTACGTGGTAGTGCGGGCACTGCGCGACAGGAAGCAATGTATATCGCGTTGCATGCTTGCAGCCGAGTCTGTTTTACACAGCGGCACCGGATGCCTATTCTCGACAGTTCACGCTCACGCGATCGCTTTCCTGTTGGCAGGCCGGTCCGTGCGGTATATGCTTGGGGCAGGGTCGAGGCTGGAGGTCGCATGCTGCTGCGCAGAATGAGGTGGGTCGGGCTGGCATGGCTGCTTGCGGGCTGTACAGCCTGCTCTGACGGACCTGGTCCGTCAGGCCCGCCCGGATACGCGACCAACCGCTGGACCATCATGGTCTATATGGCGGCGGACAATTCCCTGAATAGCTATGCCGGCCGGGATGTCAACGAGATGGAAGCGGGACTGGCTTCAGCCGGTTTGGGGGCCCGTGCCGGGGCGGAGGTCATCCTCCTGTTTGATCCCCGGACGCAGGGGGACTGGACGGACACCCGCTTGTACCGGATTCTTCCTGATACCAATCTGGCGGCCATCGCGTCCGAGCGCCTGGACGATGGTGCAGCGGGCAGAGGGCATTGTCCCCCGCTTGGTGAACGAAATACCGGGGACGGGGCAACGCTGGCCTGGTTTATGGCCCATTGTCGCACGAATTTTCCGGCCGGGCAGTACGCGCTTATTCTCTGGAATCACGGCGGTGGGGCCCGCGCTCCCGGGCAGCGTGGGGCTGGCCGGATATCAGCCTGCGCTGCACCAGCCAGGGGGGGCGGGTCTTTCGGACCGGAGGCTGTTCCTCATGCAACCGGGGCGGGAGCCTCTCCCCTGAGGGAGATTGCATTTGACCAGCTGGCTGATGACGTGATCTGGCTTGACGAACTCGCGGCCGCCCTGGCCACGCACAGGGATGCGGCCGGGCCGCTGGCCGTCCTCGGGATGGATGCCTGCCTGATGGGGTGTGTCGAAACCGCCTGGGAGATGCGGGGGCTGACCCGGGTACTTGTTGCTTCGATGGCCAACGAACCACAGGAGGGATGGGATTACCAGCGGATTTTTTCAGCCCTTGACGAGGCGACGCTTTCAGCAGAGGCTTTCTCGACTGTGATCGTTGACAGCTATCATGCGCTGCATTCGCCGGACGGTGTGGCTACGGGATCGGGTGTGACGCTTTCGGCGGTTGACTGCGACAAGCTTGGGCCTCTCAGGTCTGCCGTCGACGAGCTGGCCAGGGAACTGGCGCTCTGGCTGGCTCCGGCAGGCGTATTGGACACGACCCGGCGTGGGACTTTCGAGACACTGCGTGACCGGGCGACGCGCTTTTTTGACTATCGTGCCGCGGATGGCTATCAGGAGGCGCGCCTTGCGCCCTGGATTGATCTGGCTGATCTCGCGGCTGTCCTGTCGGATGGCACCAATGCCTTGCCGCAGCCTGTCCGGGATGTGGCGGAGGCAGTCCGGCAGGCGCTTTCGGCGGCCGTCATCCGCGCCTATGGTGATTCCGGAATCAGTACACAACCTTACTACCATGGATCGGGTCTTGAGGTTGGCCGCGGGCTTTCCATCTTTGTCTCTCCCGGAGAGTGTGTGTACAATGACGGCCGGGGAGACTGGTCCCTCTGGGCGCACCAGGCCTGGTATACCGCCCACGCCAGTGGAGGGGCTGCCGCCCTGCCTCAGGGCGGAATCGATTTTGCCGCCGCCAACGGGAACGGCATCGTCGATACCTGGGTTGAGCTTTTTGACCTCTTGTACGACGGGGCCGGCCAGCATGTGATTGCACGCTAACGGTACTCCGGGATACATGGCGCAAACGTGCAATAATGGTATGCGAATGTCACCTTCGCCCTCTTCGAGGACTCCGCCCCCTGCGGGGACTTCGCCCGGATACGTATGATGAATTTGTAATCCGAATCCCGGATTGCCGCAGCAGTTTGACACATAAAAAATGTGCTATACTTGTTTTCAACTGACTGCGGCGCGCATGATGCCGCAAATGGAGGACGATGTGCGTTTTGGTGCAAGAATATGTGCAATGGTGTTGTCTCTTGGTCTGGCAATGCTTCAGACGGTGCCGCTTCAGGCCATGCCGCCCCATCCCAAAAAGATACGACAGGCCATCAGTGAGGGTCCGGGCGGGATCCAGCGTCTGGCCCGGCGACAGCAGGCCATGGTCAAGCGCAGCATGAACAGGCCGATGCGCTCCTTTCCCACAACCGGAAACCGGAAGATCCCTGTTATCGTGATTGCCTACAGTGACATGGCACTGGCATCCGTTTCGACGAAGACGTTTTACGAGAACCTGCTCAATGGAACGACAGCAGCAGCGCTTTCGATGCGCAAGTATTACCAGGACATGTCAGGCGGGGCACTTAACCTGACGATCGATGTCCTGGGGCCGTACACGGCTGCCAACACAGCGGCCTATTATGGCGAGAATGACGCTTCGGAGTATGACCTCAGGCCGGCCACCCTTGTTGGCGAGGCCATCGACAAGGCCGAGCTGGCCGGTGTGGACTGGGCGCAGTATGACAATGACGGTGACGGTGAAGTCGATGTCGTCATGGTCATCCACGCCGGGGTCGGGGAGGAATCCGGTGATACCGCTCCTGCCACAGCCATCTGGTCGCATGCCTGGGATCTGGATTCAGGGAAGGAGTACAGTGACGGTACCGGTGCGCGGACGTATGACGGAAAAAAGATCAACAACTACTCTATCCAGCCGGAGTATGTCAACAGCGCCGGCGATTCCACTATCGGCGTCTTCTGCCACGAGTTCGGGCATGTCCTCGGTTTGCCGGACATGTACGATACAACGCAGGTTACTCATGGCGTCGGAGATTACTCCATCATGGCAAGCGGCTCCTGGCTCGGGCCCAACGATGGAGATGTCCCTTCCCCGTTTCTGGCCTGGGAAAAGGCCTTCCTGGGCTGGCTGACCGTCAAGTACCCGGACGGGACAGTTGTTTCGGCGGTTTCGCAGGGGGCTGCTGCGTCCATGCTTGCTGATGGTGGTCTGGCGGGTATCGGGGTGAGTCTGGCTGTTCTCGCGGGACTGGGGGTGCTGGGCTTTTTCGGCTGGCGCCGGCGCGAGATTCGCTCGATTGTGCTGCCCCTGCTGGTGATGCTGGCGGTTCCGACCGGGATTGTCACACTGGCTGGCTGCAGTGATGCGGTGAATTCCGTTTTGGGTGGTTCGCTTCTTTCAAACACGTCGCTTTCGGCGGCTTCAGTGACCTCTACCGGGACAAGCACAAGCAGTTTTGCCAGCACATCCTCAGTCCCGCCGATTGCCGGGCCGGGGAGTGTCTCCCTGGCAAATATCGAGGTCAGCCATACGGCCATCAAGATTCCTCTGGGCGATCCGGCCGGCAAGCAGTACTACCTGATCGAAAACAAGGTCAAGACGGCCGGGACCTGGACGGCGTACCTCCCGGGCAGCGGACTCATCATCAGCCATATCCACGAGGCGGTCATCGATGCCTACATCAGCGGGAATGCCGTCAACGATAACAGTCCTGACGGCGGGACGACCAAGCAGGCACGGATCCACGGTGTCACTATCGTCGAGGCGGACAATAATGGCCAGCTCTGGGATGGGAACAATACTGCACCGAGTGTGGCGGCTGACTACTTCCAGAGCCGGAGCTTTACCCCGGCGACGGCGCCCAAGACGTTTTATTACACGGCAACGGCGACACCCTGGTCACCTTCGGGCAAGGCCGATTCAAAGGTCTATATCGAAAACATCAGTGCCGCCGGCAGTACGATGACATTTACCTATTCGTACAAGTAACCGGCAAGCTGGGCGCTCCCGCTGGGGCGCCACAGACAACGACCGGCACCGTGATGTGCCGGTCGTTGTGTTTTTATGACAGGATACTTGTCCGATGTATCGGCAACAATCCAGGGGCGAAACAAGGCCAGGGCAAAGGACTGAAGCAGTGCCATGCAGCCGGGATGGATGGACCTGTGGTGATGGACTCCTTGCGCTGTCGTTGTGCATTGCAGGTGCCCCGGCTTGTGCAGCAGGGTGGCTGTGCGACTTTAATACCGCGCCGAGCCGGTCAGGGAGAAGGCGATTTTTCTGATCGAGACATCCTGGATTGCTTCGGGGTAGTCACCCGAAACCTGCATCTTGCCGCTTCCACCCTGCCAGGTAAACGAGAGGGCGATAGAAGAGTTGCGTGTCTGCCAGCCGATACTGGTTCCGATCCCGAGAAGGTTGGCGTGGAGTTCCTGGTTGTATTTTCCTGCTACGACCTCGGGGGTGTTGGCCATGTTCGAAAACAGTCCGAAGCGGAAGGGGATCGAGGGCGCGAGATAGTACTCCATCCCGATGGCCGCATTGAGCGTTGATTTCAGGCCGACGTTGGCAAAGTACTGGCTTCCGATGTCGGCGATGATATCGGCCGAGAGCAGAAAATCCTTGCTGGCAAACCAGGCCACGCCGACCCGGAGATTGACCGGGAGGGCGCTGTCAAGCGAGGCGTTGTCGGTATTGCTGTATTTGACGTTTGTGCTGTCAAAAAAATTGCTTCCACCGCCGGCATCGCGGAAAAAGCGCATTGCATCCTGGGTATGCGAAAAAATGGTCCCCACCAGGGCGCTGGCTCCGACGGTAAAGGTTTTGGTCGGCATCCATTGCACCCCCAGGCGTGCTGTTCCGCCCCAGACATCGTCCGTCGTATACAGCATGTTGGCAATATAGAGTGCGGTATTGTTGGTGGATTTTTCACCGGAGACGATGTAGGTATTGATCTGTTCGTTGCGCCGCTTGACGAGGCTGAGGGTGATCCCGACCGCAACCGTGTCGCTTACAAACACGGCGGCCGAGGCCCCGAAATGGGCCGTGCTGTCGTTGAGGTTGTACTTCATGTTGAAAGTCGACCCGTCCGGTGCGGAGTAAAATGTATCCTGGTCGAGAAACTCGTTATTGACCGTGGTTACGGTAAAGGCGAATTTGACATTGCCCAGGGACTGGACGACTCCAAAAAAACTGGGGTAGAAGTTGGAGATATTTTGCTTGTAGGGGTACAGTCTCCCGCCTGATTCGATTGCCCGCTCGATGGTCAGGCCCTTGTCCTGGTAGCTGTTGACCGAAAGCGAGATCTGGTTGTCCATCGAAAAGACCAGTCCGGCCGGGTTGTACCAGGCGCCTGACGGATCATCGGAGATGGCGGTATAGGCCCCACCCATTCCGGTGGCCCGGTCTCCGACAATGTCATTGTAGTAGTTGTAATCAGAGGTGTGCAGGCCGACTGAAAAGAGACCGAGTGGCAGGCTGAGTGCAATCAGGACAACGGGCAGCAGTATCTGTTTCATGGGTATGATTCCGTTTCGTGGGATTATTTGGTAGCGGCGGCAAGACCGCGTGTGCGTTGGGCCAGAAAGCGTTCGACGGCGGATTTTCCGCGCTTCATGCCAAACTCGGTCCTCATCATTTCGCGCAGCCGTCCGGCCCGCGAGATGCGATCCGGCCCGCGCTCCGCCGGGAGGCGCTCGATCATCCCGGCCAGGGCTTCGCCATCATACCCGGTTTCGACCAGCATGATCAGGGCGGCCCGGTCAGCGGCCAGGACCTCGCGCGAGGTGTACCCGCTGGAAACAAGCCGGGAGGCGGCCTCGCTGGCCCGCTTGCGCCAGGTGGCCAGATCCGCCATTCGCTCGGGCAGGGGGTGGCTGGCCAGCAGATGGCCGAGATTGATGTGGGCGATCTGGAGCGAGATTGCGGCTGCCAGTTCGGCCTCGCTTTTTGCAAGCAGGAGGGTGTCCTGGCTGATGAGGATGTACCCTCCGGGCGCTGCCCAGTCTCCCTTGCCCTTGTGAACGGCGCAGATGTATTCAAAATCGCTTCGTCCCGAAAAGAGTCCCAGGGCCTTGGCGACACTCCCCGTGTAGCGCAGGAGGTCCTGGTTTTCGACAAGGGGGCGTGTGGCAAGGATGCTTTCGGTTATCAGGCGGCCGAATTTGACCTGGCCGAATTTTTCAAGGTCCCGTCTGGCAAGCGCGGTTTCGACACGGGACCGCATGGCTGTAAAGCGTTCTTTTGCCCTCGGCCTGTCGGAGGGGAACCCCTCGGCATCAGCCCGGGTCCGCAGTTTCTGGATCCGCTGGGATTGGGGAGGATGGGTGCCGTAGCCCTTGTCCCTGTCCGGCAGCCTGTCGAGAAAATCTGCCAGGGCGCGGGCCGGGTAGCCGGTGGCGGCCAGATAGGTTATGGCCGAGGCGTCCGCCTCGTACTCGTCCTCTATCTTGTATCCCCGCGAAAAGAGCAGGTCGCCCGCCTTTCCGAGAAC
>JAKPMW010000332.1 GCA_029548715.1 Spirochaetota bacterium
CGCCGGAGGGCGGCCTTCTCCTCGTCATCCAGGGACAATGCGGCGGCGTCCATGCTGCTTCCCAGCATGCCGCTTTTCCGTGCCGCATCTATCGCCTGCTTGTCGTACGCCATTCCCTCTCCAGCCCGCCATTGGTCAAGAAAAGCAGACAAAGCGCCATGTCTTCAGGGCAGCCCCGTCCAAGAGTAATCTAACATATTCCCTTTTTTCCTTCACCATGTTTGACGCTGGACTGCCAGACCCGGCGTCAATCCGGGATACACATCAAAGTATTGCACTTTTCACGGACCTATCCGGGCTTGCCTCAGGGAGAGGTCACTTTGATGTGCGTGCACTCTCCAGCCATCTCCCAAGCTGGGCCTCATGTCCCTGCCCCGAGTTGGTATAAAACCTCCGCTCCTCGGGGAGATAGGCCTGCTCAACCCAGTGGCCCGGGGCATCATGCGGATAGCGGTATTCAGCGCCATGTCCGAGTTTTTTTGCGAGGGCATAGTGCGCATCGCGCAGATGTTCCGGCACCGAAAGCGGTCCATTGGTCCGCAGGTCCGCCAGAGCCGCATCGATCCCGACACAGGCCGAATTGCTTTTGGGTGCCAGGGCTATCCGGAGAACAGCATGGGCCAGGACGATCCGTGCCTCGGGCATCCCCAGCATGGCGGCCGCCTGGGCAGCCGAAACCGCGATGGAGAGTGCTCCGGAATCGGCCAGACCGACATCCTCTGACGCTGCAATCACGATGCGCCGGGCAATAAAATTCGGGTCCTCTCCCCCGTCAAGCATGCGGGCAAGCCAGTAGAGGGCCGCGTCAGGGTCGGATCCGCGCATGGATTTGATAAAAGCGGAGGTAATATCATAATGATTGTCACCATCACGATCGTATACAGGCGCGGCCTGTCCGGCTGCAGCATCCCGGACAGTCTGGCTTGTGATTCTTCCATTATCGTCTGTCGATGCAGCAGCGAGTTCAAGGAGATTCAGCAGGCGGCGTGCATCCCCCGAAGAGGATGCCGCAAGAAGCTCGAGTGCATCATCGTCGATGGAGAGATGCCGCGCACCAAGACCGCGCTCGGCATCTCCAAGGGTCCGCAGCACCAGGGGTGCCATGTCATCCACGGCCAGGGTGCGGAATTCAACAAGCTGACAGCGGGAGAGGAGGGCCGGATTGAGACAAAAAGCCGGGTTTTGCGTTGTGGCACCATAGAGATGGACCGTCCCATCCTCAACAGCGGGAAGCAGTGCATCCTGCTGCATCCGGTTAAAGCGGTGGATCTCGTCAATAAACAGCAGGGTTCGCCGTCCCTCATAGCGCAGGCGGGCAGACGCCGCCTCGATCGCGGATTTGAGTTCGGCAACATTGGAAGTCACTGCATTGATGGATACAAAATGGGCCTGGGCACTGGCAGCGACCAGCCAGGCAAACGCTGATTTTCCACATCCCGGGGGCCCGAAGATGATCCAGGAAAAATGCCGCCCCTCCTCGGCAAAACGACGCAGGGGCTTTCCCGGCCCCAAAACATGGGCCTGCCCGGCAAATTCTGCAAACGTCCGGGGACGCATGCGTCTTGCAAGGGGGGCAGACTGTTCCTCATGGTCACCGCCAAAGAGACCCTCATCTCTCTGCTTCGCCACGCCCACCCCCTTCACCTGCCGCATCCTGCGCCAGCAGGGTCCTGATCACGGCCACAATCGTCTCGATAATCTCTTCCGTCTTGGCCGTACATCCGGCATGGCGATACAGGATCAGGGCGGCCGCGGGCTTTTTCAGCGTATAGTAATAATGATCCGCCACCCGGATAATCCCATCCACATACCCGGCCCGGATGAACTTCGGCTTGGCCTCCTCAATCCGCCCGGCATTGAAAAGCGCGTTGCCCTCGCGAATCAGGGCCACCCGGGCCGCATCATCAAGACGTTCTGCCATAGTAACAAGATACATGCCGTCCGCAGGATCGCCTCTGTTTTTTCGGAAGCTCAGGACCTGGCAGCCCCTGCCAATCTCCCGCAAAAGAGATCAACGCCTG
Organism: Spirochaetota bacterium; assembly: GCA_029548715.1. Classification (GTDB taxonomy): domain Bacteria; phylum Spirochaetota; class JAGLSM01; order JAGLSM01; family JAKPMW01; genus JAKPMW01. The sequence goes on from JAKPMW010000332.1 coordinate 2,022, forward strand.
CCAGACATGCTCCGATAGGATATCTGAAGTCTTGAGAGGAGACCGTCCCCATGTACCTGCGCACCTGTTTTTCCCTGGCTGTCCTGCTGGCTCTGGCGAGTTGTTCAGCCCCTGTCCGGAATACAACCGAAGCGGTCCAGGACCCGGTCTTTCGGCCCTGGGGCATCATCGGGGCAAAAATCACCGACACCATGGAGGGTGTCCTGGTGACGGACATCATCCACGGTTCGACAGCCGAGGCAGCCGGCCTGCGGCTGGACGACCGCATCCTCTCGGTTGACGGCAAAGCCGCCGCTTCAACCGGGCAACTGATGGATGATATCCGCTCGCGCCTTCCGGGAACAATCATGCAGATCGGGATTGCACGCAACAGCAGGAAAACAACGCTCCGCGTCACCGTCGGGGAGTTTCCGCTTGATGAACAACTCTGGCTGATGGCATCCTCTGCCCTCAAGGCCTGGGACAGCCTGCGCGCCCGCCAGCTCTCCGGGGAATTTTTGCGCCGCTTTCCCCCGACAAATCGCTACGCGGCACGAATGGCCCGTCTCAGGGCGGACCTGGCACACCAGGACGGCAGCGGAGAGACAAAACCCTGACCAGATCCAGTCGGACACTCGCCCGGCTGGAGACTGTTCACCCTGAAACAGTCAGACAAGCTTCATCAGTGCATCCCTGGTATCAGGCAGCTCTTCGTCGCTCTGCGTATCCATCAGGCGGGTATGAATGTAACGGCAGAGCGTCCGCAAGGCATCCTCGGTCAGCGAATTGAACTTGAAGGCAGCGGTATTGCCCCGCGCAATCACAGCAACCACGCCCACCTGGACCTTGGGCTCGTCCAGGAGGGAAAGCTCCATCCGGGGGTAGGCCTGGCCCATCCCGATTTCGCCGATCCGCTGGGGATTGTGCAGCTTGAAAGCGACTCCGCCCAGACTGATATCCAGGAGTTCCCCCCCGATACCCGCACCCGAGGGACCGGTAAAGAGTTCGACCCGGCTGGTCTCAAGAGGTGCCGGTTTGACACGGACAAATTCACGACGCTGCCCGCCCCCGGCGGTATTGCTGACGATCGTTTCGAGCTTTTCCCAGATCTCCTGCACTGAAACCGGCTTGTGCAGGTATCCAACCACACCCAGACGCATGGTCATTCGCACAAAATCAAGCCCACTCTCGCGCGAATAGACCACGAGCCGGCCCGTCCGCAGCCAGTCAATCTGGCGCAGCTGCTCGAGACCAGCCAGTCCACCGTACTCCCCGGCATCATAGTCCACAATCACCAGATCAGGCCTGCGCATCTGCCCGATGGTCTTGAGGGAAACAAGGCTGTCCACAATATAGACCTCAAGCCCCTTCGGCAGGAGGGCCGCCATGAAATCCTCACCCTGACTCCGGTCACCCACTGCAACAAGTATCCGCGTCATTCTGCTCTCCGCTGCCGCCTGCCTGTGCCATCGGCGGAGTTTCCGTGTCTATCCACAAAGATACCGACAGTATACAATAGTATTCATGTACTGTACAGGAGACGATTGTGCGCATATTGATACTCTGTCTTGCAGTATTTCTCTGCCTTCTGACCAGCGTTGTGCATGGCGCGGGATTAATCGAACTCCCCGGGCAGGAAACAGCAACCATCCGCAGGGGAATCGATCTCCTGTATGATCTTGAGTATCAGGCGGCCCTGACCAATTTTGCCTCCCTGCTCCCCAAATGGAAGGACCATCCCGCTCCCTGGTTTTTTACCGCGATGGTCTGGTGGATCAAGTGTTCACAATATGACGATGTTGAACGCTCAGGGACCCTCTTTACCAGGGCCATCAG
>JAKPMW010000084.1 GCA_029548715.1 Spirochaetota bacterium
AGGGAGGCCAGTGTCCAGGCTGCACTCAGCGGGGTACGGGCAATGACCTTTGAGGTCTGGCTCGGTTCGGCGTACAACGGGGTTCCGGCAGCAGCCCTGATCCGCACCGGCCTGGCCGTCTCATACCTGACTGCGCCGTCCGGATAGATGGGACTGCCATAGTTGACCTCGTCCAGAGCCATGGCAAAAACGGGCGTCAGGGTATTCCCCGCCGGATTGTAGAGCACCTCGACCTTGCAAGTGATGTCACTGAACACGAGGACCAGATTTCCGTCAGGTCTCCGCCGGATCGAATCGAGCTCGCCGGTAAACGCCAGCCTGAGTGCCGGATAGCGTGTACCCACCTCCCAGATGGTCGTTGCTCCAGTGACCGGACTCGATGAATGGCTGAAAACAAGAAAGCGTTTTCCGGGCGCAAGCTGAAGGAGAAAGACATCCCGATTGGCCATAAAATGCTGCTCGGCATTGGCAATCACCGGGACCGGCTTGTCTGGTTCACTGGCAGGCTGGCGCACCCGCTGGTACCGCCGGGTCGTCATATTGTAAAACGGAATCCCTCCATTATTATTGAGCAGCACCATCTGGGCCTTGAGGGCAGCATCGTGATCCGGCGCCTTGAAGGCGGCAATATTTGCGGGATCACTGGACAGGAAATCCAGACTGGTGGGTGGTGTGGCCGCAGCAAGGGCCGCTGCACTCAGCAGCAGCAACAGCGTGGTGAACAGCGAGAAATGTTTCATGCGTGTATCCTCCAGGCCCGCGATATTTGCAGGCATGGAGGAGTATACACCGGGATGAGGCGTTTGGTAGCGGGAAGCGGCCTCCCGGCACAGGGGACGATGGCCGCGCCACCCCTTTTGAAAAATTCAGGCAACCTGCTTAAGGATCAGGCAAAGCCGGCATACCAGCCCCCTGGACGCAGGTGCATCAGGATACAGGGACGATCCCTGCAGGCCAGAGTGCGTCAAACACGGCAAAGGGTGCGTCCGTTGTCCCGCCGGCACCTGAATCCCCCATCATCTCCTGCTCGCTGAGCATCTCCCGGAGAACCACGGTAGCGACACCTGCCTCCCGGGCCAGGATGCAGGCCCGGCCGAGGAGCTCCCGTGCCCCCTCATGGTCTCCCGCTTTCCAGAGCAGCCATGCCCGGGCCCGGGTAATGGCATACTCCGGCGTCTCGGGAAAAAAGGGAATCCCGCTTTCCGTCCCTGACACCTCACCTGTTTCGCTCAGCGTATCCACCCCGCGCTGGCTGACCTGCTGGCTGAGCCTGCTCCAGAGCTGCGAAAACAAACCAGACAGCATCGCACGCATGCTCCCGAGGGCTGCAACCGCCCTGTCCCCCGGGGCAGACAGGCCCAGCATGGCATCGAACGCACGAATCCGACCCGTGGCCAAAGCCCTGGCCAGAGCCCGCACCCATTCGCGGCCGGCAGTCTGGTGCGCAGCCCCTTCAACCAGACAACAGAGACGCTGCCACGAACCATCCGCCATTTCAAGCGAAAACTCGTAGCGCATGCCCGGCTTGAGATCGCTCAAGGCATACACGCCCAGGGTGGGTGAAATTTCCTCCCGCTGAGCGCCGTCTACTGGCAGGCGCCAGACAGAGTGGATGGAGTCATTGTGCCCAAGCAGCAGTACACAGGCCGTCCTGTCGGCAGCATAAATGGAAGCAGTGCCTGGGAGTGAGGGCAAACTCATCTCAAGTGACGAGAGGGCGTTGGCATTCTGCTGCACACCTTCAAAAAATCCGGCTGGGTTTATCGGGGGGAGTGTGGACCAATCGGTATCTGCCAGCAGGACATCGCCCTCGCGGATATAGAGCACAAGGCGCGTCGTCGTATCAGCAAGGACAGTATTGAGAACAGTCTCCACAGCGGCAGAATCATCGGGCCCGCCCTGAAGCAGGTTTCCGGCC
>JAKPMW010000346.1 GCA_029548715.1 Spirochaetota bacterium
AGGATACGGGCAACGAGGTCAAGACCTATATCAGCGACAAGCTTGCTTCTGCCCAGTGGTTGATTCGCAGCATTGAACAGCGCCGGGAGACACTCTATGCGGTGACGGCGGCCATTTTTGAAGAGCAAAGGCAGTTTTTTACAGACGGACCGGGGCACCTGAGACCCCTGACCCTGCGGCAGATCGCCGAGCGGATCGGGATGCACGAGTCCACCGTCAGCAGGGTTACATCCAACAAGTATGTCCAGACGGGATGGGGGATCTACCGGCTGAAGTATTTCTTCTCAAGTGCCCTCAAAAAGGAAAACGGGCAGGTCGAGTCTTCCCGCAGTGTCAAGGAAATGATCAGGAAGATCATCGAGGATGAGGATGACAGATTGAGCGATCAGGAGATCGTGGGTATTTTGCAAAACAGGGGTATACGGATCGCGCGCCGGACGGTGGCGAAGTACCGCAAGTTGCTGCGGATTCTGCCGTCAAGCAAGCGACATTCACAGTAAGCAGTCTGGATGCAGAATCGACTGGAAAAGGAGCGAAGGGCCATGAATGTGATCATCACCGGGAGACATTTTAATGTTTCAAACAGTCTTAAGAATGCGATTGAGGAGAAGCTGGGAAAGATACGCTTCTTCTACGATCATGTTCTCCAGTTCCACATCTTCCTGGAAAAAGAAAAGCTTAATTACAAGGCGGATATCACTTTTATTGCGGACGGGAAAAAGTTTTATCTGCAGATGAAGGCTCCAACCATCAGTGAGGCCATTGACAAGCTGATCGACAAGCTCGAGAGGCAGGTGCGCAAGCACAAGGAGCGTGTCCAGGGGCACAGCCGCGACAGGGTTGCCCAGCGCGAGCAGAGCGGAGTGCCCTCCTTGCAGTACGTTGAGGTGTCGGCAAAGCCCAGGGCCGAGCTTGAGGTGCTCCTCCAGCTGGCCAATTCAGAGGACGAAGTCTCCGCATTTTATCCCGGGGAAGAGAGCAGGACTGCGATTGCTGTCCTGAAGGAAAGCGATGAGCTCTTTACCCTCTATGGATGTGATCCGGATGACAGCCGCTGGTATTGCAAGCACGTTTATCTCGTTGATGAGCAGGTTGACCAGACCAGGATTGAGGATTTTCAGCCTGAGGGGATGACGGATGTGCAGGCCGTCAGCCGGCTTGAGCAGACCGAGGCAGTGCTCCTGGTTTACGAAAATATGGATGCAAAAAAGGTGCAGGCCGTCCTGAGAGGCAGCAGCGGCTACGATGTCTTTGTTCTCGAAAAGTAGCAGCCAATGAGGCTTGCAGAGCGGATTAGTCCTGCTGCCATCGAATGTGCCTTCAGGGCTGGTGGCAAGCAGGAAGCGATAGCCGGCCTTGTGGGTATGCTTGACCGTGCGTATGGTCCGCTGGATCAGCGGGCCATCGTGCGGGCTGTGCTCAACCGCGAAGAACTGATCTCGACAGGTGTGGGTGGGGGAGTGGCCCTGCCTCATGCCAGGTCGGAGGCTGTGCGTGATGTGCTTGTTGGGGTCGGGATTGCTCCGGCTGCCGTCGATTTTGATGCGCAGGACGGGCAGGCGGTACGTATATTTTTCATGATCGTCGGTCCGTTGGATCGGATGCTTCAGCGGACCCAGCTTGAAGTCGAGGCACGGATCTCCATGCTGCTCAAGAGCGAAGGTTTTGGCGAAGCGCTGCTGGGATGTTCCGGGGCAGAGGATGTTCTGGCCTGCATCCGCAGCTTCGAGACGGGTATTGGGTAGACCGCGATCGGTACATGCAGCCTGTGCGAATCCGAGGGGTTGATTATGGTTGAGAGGACGGTGGTTGTTCGCAACTATACGGGTGTTCATGCCCGTCCGGCCTCCATGCTGGCCGAGCTGGCAACCCGGTTTCAGTCCCGTGTCTGGCTTGTCAAGGATGGGCAGCAGGTTGAGTGTGACAGTGTTCTCAGTGTGATGCAACTTGCTGCCGTCTGTGATTCCACACTGGTCATCCGTGCCGATGGTTCGGATGAGGAAGAGGCTGCAAATGCGTTTGAACAGCTTATTAACGACGGGTTTGGCGAGCTCGAAAAGGTATAGAATTGCTGCGGGATTTCTTCTGGGGTTATGCCTGCTTGCGACTCCGGTTCATTCGATTCCCCTGACCGGCCAGGACGGTGACGACGGGCTTGCCAGCCGTATTTCGGCCAGGCTGGACGCCTGCCTCGCGCACGAAATTTTGCCAGACCCTGTCTGGCAGGTGACGGTTCCCGAACCACCTGTGCTGCAGA
>JAKPMW010000351.1 GCA_029548715.1 Spirochaetota bacterium
GTAGAGATCAACATAAAAATTGATCCCGTGGGCAAGGTTGGCTTCAAAAATTGCGCCCAGCTCAAGGTACCCGATAAAAAACTCGTCATCCGTGTTTTCAACCGTCTGAATGCTGGTATTGTCAGTCTTGCGCAGGTCACCATTGCTGAAGCGATACAGATAATTGTTGAAGTAGACAGACCAGGCTGTAGAGCGCACAAGTCCATCAGGCTTGCTTCTGGTGTTGGTGCTTCCTTCCTGGGCCAGAGCCGGAACTGAAGCAACAGCTACAAACAGGCAGGCGAGCGGAATCAGGATACGTTTCATGATTTCTCCTTGTTGAGTATCAGGCTGGCAGCCTGTTGTCAGTCACTTCCCGGGGTGGCCAAGGTCCTTGTTTTCCAGCCGGTGCGTACCCCTGCACCAGCCGTGGTCGTCGTCGCCCAGCTTGCGGCGTTTGTTCCGTCAAGGGCTGTTCGCTGCATCGAAGCAAATGCTCCGCTTGAGGGCTGAAGACCGGCATACGGTACCTGACTCGGGTGCCCGGCACGATCGACATGGTTTTGCCAGGCGTCCTTGAGGGTCAGCATGACGTAGTTTTGGTCACTGGCGTTGTGAAAATCCTTGAGGAGCATGTAGTCATTCCAGGTACTGTCCCAGGCAAAGGCGCTTGAGTATGGAGAGTATCCGAGGACATGGTACCCTCCCGCAGCAATGACGGTATTTGCGGGGAAGATATGCCCATAGATCCGGTAGCTCTTGCTGCAGGTCCCCCAGAGTTGCCAACCCGAAATATTGATCGCCCGTCCTGTCCGGTTGCGCAACTCAATGAACTTGTCGTTGTAGTTTTTTGTTCCGCTGTCGGACTGGCTGCCCGCCCAGTTGATCTCATTGATGATGACATCCAGCCAGCCTGCCTTGTCCCCGCCGAGGCTGCGGGACGGATGCCTGCCCTGTGTGTACAACCGGACGAGCTCGTCACGGTAGCGGAGGGAGATGGACCGGTTTGAGATGATGATGCAGTTTTCGTCGTTTCCGTCAACGGCGGCAGATGGCGAAAAGTTGAACGAACCGGTCAGGGTCAGGGCTGAATCGTACCCCGCATCAATGACCATGATCTTGTCATGCACCTTTGAGCCGTGATAGGGATTGTGCGGGTCGAAATTTTCGTTTCCGTCCATGACAATATTGAGGCCGGCATCCATCATCCGCTGATGGACAGAATACTCATTGGACTCGTGCCAGCCCTTGTCGAATACTCCGTAGACACGCACGCCCTGGTTGGTCGCCTTCCAGATGATGGCGTTGGCGATTTCAGTGCTGGTAAAGGCAAACATGGCAAAGTGGATGGTATGCCGGGCATTGCTGATAATCTCGAGAATTCGTGTATTGGCGTTGTAGTTGGGGGCAAAGGCCCCGACATAGGGCGTAAAGTAGACTTCGATTTTTGTTTCATCCGGCTGTCCGGGATTGACAACAAACCGGTTATCGGCAAACCCCTCAAAGGGTTTTTTTTCGAGACCGAAGGTCCCATTGACAAACATGTTATCCATCTCTTTTTTGTAATACGCTGCCACATTGCTGCTGGTAATAAAAACCACATTTTCGTTGTTGAGGAGAGCTCCCGAGCCGGTATAGTTCATCGAACCCATGGTCACGATGTGGTCGTCGACGATCACGAATTTGTTGTGCATGATCTTTTCGGGGTTGCCAAGCCTCATCGGGACCCGTGCGGCCATGAGAGCCTTGTATCCCTCGTAAAATGTGTTGTCGATATCGCCGACCATGCGCACCTTGATGCCCTTTTTGTGCACTTCGATCAAAGCCTGGTAAATTGCCGGAACCGAGAGCTCGTAGATATTGATGTCCACGCTTTTTTTGGCACTCAGGATCAGCTTGCCCACCTTTTCGGGCAGTTGCTGGTCATGCCCGGTTGAGGGTGAAATGCCCGGCTCCGAAAACCAGACCTGCAGGCCCCTGGGCCAGGGAGAGAGGGCTGGTTCGGAAATATCGGCTGCCGAGCAGGCCGCAAGCAGTGCGCAGGCCGCCGCAGTCACAAGGCGCATTGAAGATGCCAGTTTCATGGTCCTCCCCTTTTTTACCGGTTACCGGGTGAACAGAAGACGGCACCCTGATAGTTTCCGCGGATGTACTGCATGGCCCAGGCAGTTTCATGGCCCAGATACTCGCCCCAGCTGTCGTAACTCGACCCTTCTTCACCGCCAAAAAAATCGGTCTTGCGGATGGCACTGCGCCTGATCCTGGGGAGCGCGGCTCCGGCCGGGAGGTAGTCCTTTTGCATGAAATCAACGCTGTCTGCAGTCCGGCCACCCGCGTCCTGGACCTGAATCATGAAGCGCGACGAAGGGATGGAAAAACCCGGGATGACAAGATCAAGGTTGTTGAAGGCCCCGTTTGTGCTGTTGCCGACTGTGTAATAGCGGCCTGACGGAATGACGGTGTTGGTCGGAAAGACGATCAGCTGCGATGTTGTTCCGGAAAACACAAGGCACCAGCCCGAGATGTCGTAGGGGGCACTCGAATTATTGTAAATCTCGATAAAATCGTCATCCGGGTTGTTTTTTGCCCCGGTATTGTCAACGCTTCCGGCCCAGTGTACTTCGGAGACGTAGATCTCGCCACGAATATCGTAGGGCGATACGTTGTAGCGGGTCTCAGA
>JAKPMW010000372.1 GCA_029548715.1 Spirochaetota bacterium
ACCCGGCCCGCGGAGGGCCAGGTCAGCCTCAGCAATCCGGAAACCATCACTGCTTTCAAGCAAAACCTGCATGCGGGCCCCGGACTCCTCAGCCCCTTGCCCCTGGGTCACAAGGTAACACACCGAAGGAAGCCTGCCCCGTCCCACCCTGCCCCTCAACTGGTGCAACTGCGAGAGTCCGAAGCACTGCGCCTCAAAAATAACGATACAGCTCAGTCCGGGATTATCGATCCCGACCTCGATAACACTGGTCGCAACAAGAAGCCCCACCCGTCCCCCGATGAAGTCATCCATGACACGTGTCTTCTCGTTGTCATCCATCCGTCCATGGAGAAGGGCAATTCCCCGGGAGGCAAGGGAGGTTTTGGCATAGCGCTTCCATGTCGCCGTCGCTGCCCGGACACTGTCTGCCTCATCGGCACCGATGGCCGGACAGACAAAACAGGCCTGCTCTCCGCGCCCGATGCGTTCCTCCACGTCCCGCAGCGCTTCGTCCAACCCGGCCTGAGTACGGACCCAAAGCGTACTGACTGGCGGACGCCCCCCCGGCAGACCCGAAATCCTGGCGGTCTCGTAATCTCCATACATGGCCAGGGCCAGCGTGCGGGGAATGGGAGTCGCCGACATGGCCAGATAATCGGCATGCAGTCCCTTGTCCCGCAGGGCCTGACGCTGGTTTACCCCAAAACGATGCTGTTCATCGATAACCACAAGACCGAGTCTCTTGAACACGACATCATCCTGAAACAGCGCATGCGTACCCGAGACAAGGTCAACCTCATGTCCGGCAATCCGGGCAAGAGCCCGCCTGCGCTGGTCCGGTGCAAGCCCTCCGTGCAGAAACGCGGTCCGGACACCAAGAGGTTCGAGGTACTCCCCCATCCGTGCGGCAAGCTGCCGGGCCAGAATGACGGTGGGCGCCGCCAGCGCAGCCTGCAGGCCACTGCGGACAGCCAGAAGAATCGCCAGTGCGGCAACAGCCGTCTTGCCTGATCCGACATCACCCAGGAGCAATACCTGCATCGGCTCAGGTGCGGCAAGGGAACGGCGAACCACCTCCCAGGCACCGGCCTGGCCATCCGTCAGCCTGAAACGGAATGCCTGCTCAGCCTCGTCGCGCACATCCGCAGCACAATACGCATGCGGTTTGTCCGTCCTCCCAAGCCTGGCCCGGCGCGAGAGGACTCCGGCCTGAAAAAGAAGCAGTTCAATATACGCCAGCTCCTCCCGGGCAAGCAGCCCCTCTTCCCCGGTATGCGGAAAATGGGCGCCCGCAAGCAGCTCGTGCATGGAGCGCATCCTGCGTTTCGCAACAAGGTACTCCGGCAGATCATGCCCGGCCGAAGGCACCAGCCGGAGGTTTTCATCCACCAGCCTGCGGATTGTCCGCTGGGTCAGGCCCTCAGTCAGGGGATACACCGGAACCAGCCTGCCAAATTCGATCCGGTGCTGCGGATCATCAGCGGGCAGGGCTTCAAAGCTGCTGGCAGAGAGCCCCGTGATATCCCGCTCAAACGTACCCCAGACGGAGAGCACAGTCCCCGAAGGCCAGCTTCGGGCGAGAAACTCACGGTTAAAGCACACCAGCTCGACGGGAAACCCGTCACAATCAAGCCTGATCCGCAGCAGGATCCGTCCCCCGCGAACAGGCTGCCGCACATGGGAAACCACGCGTCCCTGAAGCGCCACCGTCATTCCGGATGCGACTTCCTGCGGGCGGACAAAACTGCGCCGGTCCTGCCAGGTCCGGGGCAGGTGCAGCAGCAGGGTCCGCAGGTCAGCGACTCCCAGCCGGGCCAGACGAGCCCGCATTGCCGGGCCGATACCACGGCCAGTCAGAGGTTTTCCCGCAAGGGCTGCCAGCACCATGCCTCGGACTACTCGAATTTCTTTCCGAGGGTTTCTTCAATTTCCTTGACGTATGCGTCCAGCCTGTCATAGAGCGCGCGTGACATGTCAAGGATCTCGCTGGGTTTTGTCTTCGAGGCCTTTCCACTCCCGAAGAGCTTGGAGATGATGCGCTTGGTTCCAAGATAGGAGAGCGCCCGCTTTTCAAGATCCTCTTCCATGAACCCCAGCTTGAGACACAACTGGCTGACTGTGTAGAGGAAACCCTCATATCCCCAGTTTTTGTCGGTATCCGGTCCCAAAACAAAGCCTTCGATCGTTTCCTGCCCTTTTTGATAGAGATCAAGTGCATCCGAGTAGAACTTGTATGCCTTGCGGTAGAGGATATTTTGAATCCAGGCATAGCGATCCCGATCTTCACCCGGCTCGGTCTGTTCGATAATGTCGTTCAGCACCCAGGCGCCGCGCAGGCTGCAGAGACCACGTTTGAGGGTGGGCGAAACACTCTTTTCAAAAAATGAGTACGAGCTGACGGCAAGGATATAGCTGGCCGCACCGGCCTTGTCGTCACGGATCTCGCTGAAATCAACCGGACCGACTGTCTGCATCACAAGCTGGATCCGCCGGTCGGTAAACTGGCGCACCTTGTCCGCATTTTTTTCGGGCAGCCGGGAAAAGTCTTCAAGAAAGGCTGCATAGAGACAGTCGGGGCAAACCGCTACCGGATAGATCAGGGGGTTGACGCGACCATACTTCTTGCTTGGCTGATAGAGGCGTCGCAGCTCGTCAGTCAGCTTGCCCGCGATCAGGCGGCCGCTCCCGCTCATGAGCTTTTCGTATTGATATTCCCTTGAACATGCCGGGCATGTTATCGGTTTTTTGTCAAAAAAGGTAACCTTGAGAGTTTTTTCCTCGGCCACGAATCAGGCTCCCCGTCAGATCTTGGACTGGATGTCCCGTACAATAACTTGCGCATGAGAGCGGAATTTTTCAATCCCCATGCTCCCGGCCAGAGTGCCACCCAGAATGGCACCGGCAACATACATCCCTGCAATATTCGTCTCGCAGGTTTCCTCAAAATACACGGGCACCATCCCGTCCAGGTCGATGGTGATTCCGGATTTTTGCAGCAAAACGTCGTCCGGACGATATCCGGTCAGCAGGAACACCGCATCAGCAGGCAGGGACTGCTCACCCCTGGCCTTGAGCTGGACAACAACCCGGTCCTCCCTGATTTCGTTGAGCCTGGCCTCGGTATGCACCACCAGCTTACCGGCAGCAATCAGCCGTTCAAGACTGCCCCGCACCCAGGGCCTGACCCTGGAAAGATCCGCCCCCCTGTACACCAGCACCAGGCTCCGGGCTACCGTCGCTGTTTCGAGGGCAGCCTCGGCCGCCGAGTCTCCTCCGCCGACAATCACCACGTTGGCACCTTCGCAGGCCCAGGGCTCGCTGTAGTAGTGGCTGACATGCGGCAGGGTTTCCCCGGCAATCTGCAGCAGCCGCGGCTGGTCATAGCACCCGGAGGCAATGACAACCTTGCGGCAGCGGATCTGGACCTCCTTGCCCAGTTGAAGATTCGTACACTTGACAAGAAACGCGTTGTCCGAACCAATCACCTCGCTGGCCCTGTGCCGCAGATACATCTGGATATTCTCGAGACGGCGTGCCGCCTTCTGGTAGTAGCGAATCACTTCGTTTCGCAATGGCCAGGCTGTCGCGGTCACAAGGGGCATACCCTCAAGCTCGAAGTCCGCCGAGAGCGAGCGGAACTGCAACCCGTGAGGATACCGGCAAAGATTGCCGGCCAGACAGTGTTTTTCGACAAGACCGCAGCGCAAACCGGACCGGCTGGCCTCAGCCAGTACCGCCAGCCCCGCAGGCCCGCTCCCAATCACAACGACATCATGCACCCTGCGCCTCCAGACTCATGCCAGCAGTGTAGCCCCTCCCCTGTGCCTGCGTCAACCGGACTCTGCTTGCCTCGCAACAACCCTGGATACACACAACGATATCACGTTTTTATCATGTTTAGCCCGGATGATTGCGCGGTAGCGTGTTCGCAGGGGCGGTTCGCAAACCGACCCCGCACACTGGCATCACATGAAATATGCATGCGTATCCGGATTCACACAACTGCAGCCACACTTTCGGAGGAAATATTGCGTACGAGGAGGAAACGATGCAGGAGAGACACCCCTGCACTCCAAAAGCATGCTCGGTCCCGGCGAATGAAAATCACACCCCTGCCCCCGGAGCAGCAGGAAGCATGCCACTCCCGCCCATCCTGGCTATATTGATACCATGCTCGGACTCCGAACCACTGCCCGACGACCGCTTGTCATCCTGGCATGCATCCTCGTCCTGCCATGCCTGACCTGCGGACTTCTGGCCCTTGTCTGGAACCATTACGAAAGCACCATCATCGAGACGGCCAGGCTTGACCGTCGGGAGAAGGCCGATGCCATCCTGATATTCGGGGCGGCCATTGCCGGACGCGGGCAGCCGGGGACCATTCTGCAGTCGCGCATCCATCACGCTCTCGCCCTGGCCAATAACAGCTATGCGTCAAATTTCATCCTGACCGGAGGTGTGGGCTGGGGACCCCCCGCCGAATCTGTTGTGATGAAGCGCATCCTCTCGGAAAACGGGATACCCGAATCCCGGATCCTGTTTGAAACCATCAGCCATACCACCAGGGAGCAAGTGGAATTTGCGATCCAGATGCTTCACAAGCATGCCTGGTCCCGGGTCATCGCTGTCAGTGATCCCTTTCACATGTATCGCATCATGCGCTACTTTGACGGATCCGGGATTACCGTTCTCCCCTCCCCCTCTCGGGGGGTCAGCTTTTCCCCTGACGAGCAGGAGGAATATGTGCGCGCCGAGATGCTCAAGCTGCTGGCCTGGCTCGTTCTTGATTACTGACCCCCCGGGCTATCCTGACCCGGGCCCGGTGCAGGCTGCTGGCAACCGTGCCCAGCGGGAGTCCTGCCAGATGGGATATCGTCCGGTACTGCAGTGCCACCAGATCCTCCCGCAAAAGCACAAGCATGCGCTCCTTCTGCCGGACCAGTGAGCGCCAACCCGGTGTATGCTCCCTCTTTGTCCGCTGCATCCGCAGGATGCGAAACTGGATATGGGCAAGAAGATCTGCAATCCGCACCCGGCGCCGAACCGCAAGCCGCCGGGTGTACTCCAGAAGCCGCACAAGGGCCCGCTGGCGGCGACCCTCCGCCCAGAGAGCAGCGAATTCGATCAAACCACCTTCGGGGATCAGCTCGGGATAGCGCAGGCACAGCAGATGCCAGCTCCGCGAGCCAAGGATTCCATGAAAATCGGGACACCCATCCCTCTCGTCATCCGTCCGCGAAGCGGGCGAGTCCCCGACCTCACTCATGTCCGGCAGGAGTCCGGGACTGACCACGTTTACCCTGAGGCAGCTGAGCCAGATCCGCCGGAGGACCGTGACAAACCAGGACTCAAATCGTCCGTGATAGTGTTGATCGTAATGCTCGAGAGCCGGAAAAAGCCGCTCGAGGACCATATCCATAAACCGCTCGTGTTCCAGTGTTCCGTTATGGCCATGCCGCAGGGGGAACGAGCGGGCCGCCCGCCAGAGGATGGCGAACAACCGCTCCCGGGCACGGGGATCGCCGCGCCGGTAGCACTGGATCAGGGGATTGATGTACGCATTGGCAAGTTCAGTCCGGGGTTCGTGTGTTTTCATGCAAGGGAAAGCCCCGGGACACCGCTCAGGTTCCCTGTTTTTTCGGCCTCTTCACCGCCGGACCCTTTCGCTCTCCAAGAAGTGCCGCAAGCGGCGAGTGCTGGGCATGGCATATGGCAAGCGCCAGGCCATCCGCCGCATCATCAGGCTGGGGGACAGACCCAAGGCCAAGAAGCCGCTGGACCATAGCCTGGACAGACACCTTGTCCGCCCGGCCATCCCCGGTCACTGTCCGCTTGACCACCATCGGAGTATATTCGCACAAATGAATTCCATGCTGCCTGAGCGAAAGCAGGATCACCCCGCGGGCATGGCTGACGGTCATCCCGGTGGTAACGTTGCGACCGAAAAAGAGTTCTTCAACAGCGGCCTCATCCGGAGCAAGGCGCGAAAAAAGGGCGGCGCAGCCGTCGTAAATCAACGCAAGCCGCACCGCCAGATCATCCTCCGGCCCGGTCCTGATGACCCCGTACTCGACCGGCCGCATCCGGTTTCCGCTGACCTCGATACAGCCATAACCCACGATGGCCAGCCCCGGATCAATCCCGAGAATCCGCTTTTTCTTATTCGTCAAAGTCGAAATTGCTCGAGACCGAGGTCACATCATCATGCTCCTCAAGCTCCTCAAGGAGATCCATCACCTGTTTGGCCTTGTCGCCCTGGACCTTGACCGGCTCCCCGCTGGTCTGGATCCGGGTCACCTCGGCGTTTTCGACCGGGATGCTCCTTTTCCCGATCGCTTCGAGAACTGCCGAAAACATGTCCGGGGCTGTCAGGACCTCGTAGCTGTCCCCTTCACGGCTCATATCCTCGGCTCCCGCCTCGAGAACCAGTTCCATCAGCTCGTCCTCACCGATGGCCTTGGCGTCGATATTGATCACGCCCTTCTTCTCGAACATCCAGGCCACGCAGTTGGACGAACCAAGGCTCCCGTTTTTGCGCGAGAGGATCTTGCGGATCTCGGCCGCAGTGCGGTTTTTGTTGTCGGTCGTAATGTCCATGATGATGGCAACACCCTCGGGCCCGTAGCCCTCGTAGGTCAGTTCCTCGTAGTTGACACCCTCAAGCTCGCCGGTCCCCTTCTTGATGGCCCGCTCAACGTTGTCACGGGGCATGTTCGATGCCTTGGCGCGTTCGACAGCAGCCCGCAGGCGTGCATTGGAGTTGATGTCCCCGCCACCCATCCGGGCAGCAACTGATATTTCCTTGATGATTTTGGTAAAAACCTGGCCGCGCTTGGCGTCATTGGCGCCTTTTTTGTGCTTGATGCTGGCCCATTTGGAGTGACCTGACATACCGACGTCTCCTTGAAAAAGTGTGCTCTCAACTGCATGCATGGACGCCGGCATGAAACCCCATTTACGGCGCAAAGCGAAATTTACTGGTGCCCACGCATCAATGACAAGTCAAACCCTTGGTCTTTATGGTGAACAGCGTCCCGTCAGCCAGCGCGCGACATCTGCCCGGCAGGTGCTTTCCGCAGTATTATTTTGGACAGACCTGCAACAGGAGACCCGGACAATGCACCAGACGTCACCCATCCGAGCCTGGCACATCCTCATGCTCTCAATTGGCGGGCTCTCCCTCCTGCACATCCTCGGGCAGGCCGGACCGGGGTTGGCCGAACTGCTTGTCTGGGCACCAGGAACAGTCGAGTCCGGCCAGATCTGGCGTCTGGTGACCCACGCCTTCATCATGATTGACCCGCTCTCGCTCTTTTTCGAACTCATCTTCATCTGGTTTATCGTCCCCTCGGTCGAGGATGACTGGGGGACCGGTCCGGTCCTGCTGTTTTTTGCCGCCGCCACTGCGGCATCGGCCGGGGCTGCGATTCTCCTCGGACAGATCGGAATCAGGGTGCCCTTTCTCTTCGGCCCCGGTGCAGCCCTGCTCGGTTTCATGTACGCCTTTTCCCGCCGCAACCCGGACCAGACCTTTCTTCTCTTTTTTGTCCTTCCCGTACAAGCCAGATGGTTTGTCGCTGTGTATGTGGCAATGCGGGCCGTGTTTTCGGTCTCCCAGCCGGTCATGCTCTCCCTCCTCCTGGCAGAGCTGGCCGGAGCACTTGCCGCCCTCGGACTGCGGGCCGCCTTCATTCATGCGGGAGAGAGGGCATCCTCGCGCCGCCGGGCAGCGCTGACAGAGAGCGGGCACGACAGCAGCCTTGAGCAGCGAAACGCCCGCCTTCTCAAACTGGTCCAGGCCAGACCCGGGGAAGACGAAACCCGGCGGCTCCTTCAAGCCGAAGAAAACCGGACCTTTGACTTTTCCGTCTGCCCGCTGGCGGACTTTTCGGAAGCAGACCGCTATTGCCAGCGCTGTGAGGCCTACGGCCACTGCCTGGCCCGCTCGACACGGCGCACACAGCAGGACTGAGGACTGTTCCCCACGACAACCGTCAGGAAAAACCCGTTTGCACAGGACAGGCCCGGCAACAGCGGGACATCATGCTGCCTTGTCGTGCCGGGGCAAAAAAAAATCGCCTTTGCAGGCGATTGAAATATCGGAGATGACGGGACTTGAACCCGCGGCCTCTGGCTTGACAGGCCAGCGCTCTAACCAGCTGAGCTACACCTCCAACCGACTCCAGTAATCTACAAATTGCCGTCCGCCCGGTCAAAAGATTTTTACGTTTTTTTTGTTCAGCGCTGATTGATGACGTAGCGCTGGACGTAGCGGTCGATCTTCTGCTGGATCGCCCCGGACTTGTCCTCAAAATCGAGTCCATACACATAGCCGCTCTCGTCGGGAATCCGGCGTACAACCTTACAGACAATGTCGTTG
>JAKPMW010000392.1 GCA_029548715.1 Spirochaetota bacterium
CCTGCACACGTTTCATCAGGTCGAAGGGTTTCTGGTCGACAAGGGCGTGTCCATGGCTGATCTCAAGGGTGTTTTGACCACGTTTGCCCACCGCATGTTTGGCTCAAAGACGCGCATCCGTTTCAGGCCGGACTTCTTTCCCTTTGTTGAACCCGGTGCCGAAGTCGCCATCAGCTGTTTTGCCTGCGGCGGGAAGGGGTGCCGGACCTGCAAGCAGACCGGCTGGATCGAAATTGGCGGGGCGGGCATGATTCATCCGGCGGTTTTTGCCTCGGTTGGATACGATTATGAGCAATGGTCTGGCTTTGCCTTCGGGATGGGCATCGAGCGGATTGTGATGAAAAAGTATGGTGTGCCTGACATTCGCATGTTTTATGAAAATGACATGCGGTTTCTCGCGCAGTTTCATTGATCAGGGGGCACACAGATGAAAGCATTGTATACATGGATAGAAGAAAAGGCCCAAAGCGGGATGGATGCGGCGACACTGTCCGAGCGTTTGACGATGCTCGGGATGGAGGTTGAGGAATGCCGCCATCAGGGTGGGGTGATCCCCGGACTTGAGATTGGCGAGGTCCTGACGTGCGAGGATCATCCCAATTCGGACCACCTTCACGTATGCCGCGTCAGGGTGCAGGGGCAGGAGACAACCATTGTCTGTGGTGCGGAGAATGTCCGGGCCGGGATCAAGGTTGTGGTGGCAACCGTCGGGACGAGACTTCCGGGTGATTTTGTCATCAAGAAGGCAAAGATTCGCGGGGTTGAATCGCTCGGAATGATCTGCTCAAAGGAGGAACTTGGTCTTGAAGAAAAGAGCAAGGGAATCTGGATCCTTTCCGACGGTACCCCACCCGGTCCGGCTGGTGAGAATCTTCTCGGCAATGAAGACTGGACCATGTCGCTTGCAATCACCTCGAACCGCTCGGACTGCCTCTCAATCAATGGACTGGCCCGCGAAGCTGCCGCAGCAGCCGGGAAGCGGTTTACCCCAGCCCTGAGCGCGGTCAGCGAGACTCCGGGTATCGCTGCGCCGGCTGTCACAATTGAAGCCAGCGAGCTTTGCGGGCGGTATGCTGCAAGGCTGGTCCGGGGAGTGAGGATCGGGCCCAGCCCTGAATGGATGGTGCGCCGGCTTGAGTCCTGCGGAATGCGCAGCATCAACAATATTGTGGATGTAACCAATTACGTATTGCTGGAGTACGGTCATCCCCTGCATGCATTTGACCTTGCCAAGCTTGAGGGTGGACAGATTGTGGTTCGCCGTGCCCGTGAAGGGGAGAGGCTGGTTACGCTGGACGGACAGGAGCGACTGCTTGACCCGACCATGCTTGTTATCGCAGATGCAGCCCGGCCGGTTGCGCTTGCGGGTGTCATGGGTGGCGCAAACAGTGAGGTTTCCGACGGTACTGTGGATATTCTCCTCGAAAGTGCGTGGTTTGATCCGGTTTCGGTTCGCCGGACTTCGAAAAAGACGGGCCTTTCCACTGAAGCGTCATACCGGTTTGAACGCACGGCGGATTTCGGGGCCTGTACAGGTGCGCTGGACCGGGCCGTTGAACTGATACTGGAGACTGCGGGCGGAAAGCCCGGGCCTCTGACTGACGCAATTCCGGCACCACGAACGGATTGTGTTATCGAGCTTGACTACTCGTTTATCGAAGAGCGACTCGGGTTTGCCCCTCCCAGGGGTGATGCAGAAAAAATTCTGTCAAACCTTGGATTTGGCGTCACTGTCCGCGAAAACAGGTTTGTCCTGACGGTTCCGACCTGGCGGTCGGATGTGCGTTTGCCCGCCGACATAGTTGAGGAGGTTGCCCGTCACCACGGGTATGACCGGATGCCGGTACGTCTCTTTCCGGTGCGGGTCAATGATGAACTCTTTGCCGCCAGCAATATGACCAAGCGTGTTCTTCAGGACATGCTGGCGTCCACCGGGTTGTCCGAAGCGCTGAATTTCAATTTTGTCCTCGAATCAGATCTTGAATCCATGCTTCTGGGTCCCGAGGCCTGTGTCACTGTCAGTAACCCGATGAGTGCGGACCAGAAGTATCTCCGTCCGACCCTTCTCCCGAACCTGGTTGCCAATGTCCGAACCAATATCGGGCGGGGTGTGCGTGATGTCGCCCTTTTTGAGATTGGAAAAACCTTTGTCCATGGTGATACTGGCCCCTGCGAACGGCTCTCCCTTGCGATTATCCTCTCGGGAAAGGCGATTGCCCCAAACTGGAATGAGCCTGCCGGCCGGGACTACGATTATTTTGACGCCAAGGGGATAGCCGAGCAAGTTATGCGTTTTATGGGAATCTCCGGGGTGAGATGGGAGAGACTGACACTCCCTGTGTGGCATCCGGGAAGAAGTGCTGCGATTGTTCACGAGGGAAAGACCATCGGCAGAATCGGCGAGCTGCATCCTGCACGCTGCAAGGCCCTTGACATAAACCAGCGGGTCGTTATGATGGAGATAGACGGCCTTGAGACCCTGCGCAAGCGTGACGAAGACCGGCAGGTTGTGGAACCGTCCCGCTTCCCCAGCCTGCTGCGGGATCTGGCTTTTGTCGTCCCTGAGGCTGTTCAAAGCGGTGCCGTCATGGCCACGATAGCCGGGGCTGCGAGGCAGATGGAGTCGCTCCGTCTTGTCAGTGTCTGGCGGGGCGAGCAGATCGGCGCCGGAAACAAGAGTCTCGCATTTTCCCTGGAATTTGTCTGCCGGGAAAGAACGTTGTCCGATGACGAGATTGAGTCAATCGTGCAGGATGTCATCAGGGAAGTTGGCGTGCGACATGGTGCCCGCCTGCGATGAGCGGAGGAAAATCAGTGGAGCGTCTGCCGGCTGAGGTACTGGATGAGGCTGTTGAACGGATCATCCGGCATTGTCAGTCTCTTGACAGGGATCGAACAGAGCTGGCGCGTGCCCTGTCAAGGGTGCAGGATGAGCTTGTGCTTGTGCGTGAAGAAAACGGAAAGCTGGTTGCCGAAAATGCCCGTCTTCTTGAGAGGCAGGGGCAGCTTGAGTGCTCGGTGCAGGCCGCAGTAGTCAGGCTTGAGCGGATTGCGGATGTATGCGAACAAGGCAGCGTCTGGCCTGCCCCTGAGCCGTTTGTCTGCGCCGAACCCGGGGTCAGGCTGGATCGTACGGCTGAGGAATATCCGGATGGGCAGGGTTGTGCCAGTGGGACGGGTGCCGGTGAGCGTGTGGTCAAAGCGCTCGATCTCAGCAGCTTTACGCGGATTGTCCGTCAGGCCGGTGGTGTCATTGAGCCTGAACCCGTCAGCGAGGCGAGTGAAATTCCGGATTCGCCCGCTGATGTGCGACCGGCTCTTGAATCGTCCGAGTGTATCCGCGACAGGCTGTTTTAAGACCGTCAGGGAGGCGTGTATGGGGGAGACCGTTACAATGCATGTCTTCGATCAGGAGTATTTCCTGCGGATCAACTCGGACAGTGGCAGACAGCGTCTTGAAGTGGTTGCTGAACTGGTAGATCGCAAGATGAAGGATGTAGCGGCCCGATATGTCAGCCTGACCGCCAAGGAAATCGCGGTCCTGGCTGCTCTCAATCTGGCCGATGATTATATTCAGTTGCAGGAACGACTCTCAACAGGGAGCGCTGAGTCTGACGCCGGGGAGCAAACATCGGAGCAGATGATTGCATGTGCCCGGCGCATCAATGCCTTTCTGGGAGGACAAACCAGGTGACATCCCTGCGCTGTTCGTGAGCCTATGCACCTCGTGAGCCACAAATCAGTACGAACGGGATTCCAATATCTGCTGTATGATATGTATTCCCTGCGGGAAAGATAGAGTACAGCTTGAGGAGACCCACGTAACAATAGAGGCCCATCCAGGGCTTCGGCCACGGCAGAGGCGGGGTTTTTATTGAAGTGTAAAAACAGGAGAAGACAATGAAGATGCTTGGCAGTATTGGCGGATTTGCACGAGCTGTGAAAGCCCGGATGCGCACATGGAGCAGGCTGACAAAGGTACTGGTGCTTGTTGCTCCTATTGTTGCGCTTGTTGCGGTGCTCGGGATTGTGTCCATGACGGGTCTGTCTGGCAGTGACGCCCTGGCATCCTGGGTTGCCAAGGACGGGACGACGCACAAGATCACCCGTGCGGAGGCATACCTCAGCATGGGTGAGATGAAAGAGCGGATGCTTCAGGACAAGGCGTACCAGAAAAACCATCTGGATAATATGCTTTTTCAGAGACTGCAGGCCATGGAGGCCATTGATGCCAAGCTGCATGAATCACCGGATTACATCAAACGCACCAATGAGCACGTAACCAACAACATGCTCATTCCTGAGTTTCTGCAGATCATGTTTCCCCGAAAGGATCTGAAGTTTTCCCTTGAGGCACGCAAAACCCGTATCATCCTGATCAAGCGCGACCTTTTTAACCGCATCAGCGAACCGGATCCCAACCGTTTTGCCAGGATGGCAGATATCCAGAAAACCATCACCAATCAGGAAAGACTGAAGCAGGAGATGGAAAGGCTTGAAAAGGCGACCATCACCAGGCAGACCAAAAAGACTGATGCCGAGCTGGCGGCTCACGAGACCAATATTCGAGCAACAGCCGAAGCGGTGCTGGCTG
This sequence comes from Spirochaetota bacterium, assembly GCA_029548715.1. Classification (GTDB taxonomy): domain Bacteria; phylum Spirochaetota; class JAGLSM01; order JAGLSM01; family JAKPMW01; genus JAKPMW01. Next base: position 4,595 of record JAKPMW010000392.1, read on the forward strand.
AAGTCAAAAAGCCGGGCGCTGATTTTGCCGCAATTGCCAAAGAAAAATCCGGACACCCGTCAGCATCCGAGGGTGGCTGGGTCGGGTATGTACTCCCCCGCAGCAGGTCGCACTCTCCACAGGTGATGGCTGCCATTGCCAGGCTGAAAAAGGGCGAGACGACAGGGTATATCAACACCCAGGACGGGTATGTGATAGCCAAGGTCGAAGACATTGTAGAAGTGACACACAAGAATCTGGGTGAGTATTACACTGATGAGGCCAAGGTCAATTTTGCCAGAAACGAGGCATGGTTTGCCGCAGTATGGGCTTTCATCGAAAGGACCATTGCGGATCAAAGCGGTAAAACGGTTTTTGTATATCGGGACAGGCTCACGTCAGCCAATACCAATGATATTGTGTATGAGGTCAAGCATCCCAAGGTCAATATCCGGATTACCCGTGGAGATATCCTCAAAAAGCTCGAGAACATCCCGCCACCGCGAAGGTCGACGTTTGGCATTGTTGACGGCATGGCAGACCCTGCGAAGTACACGGCCGACGAACTCTGGAACTTCTTCGAATGGGAAATGTCGTTTTCCATTCTCAAGCTTGGCGCCTGGCTTGAAGGGATTGTCGAAACCGAGACCTTCCAGACAAAGCTGCGGGATGCATCCTATGCGGTCCTTGCCAGCATGCTTTCAGACAAGCGACGGGAGTCCGCAACTGTCACTGATGACGAGGTAACTGCCCAGTATGACAAGGCCAGGGCCAGCTACGTCAGGAGGCTGCCTGGTGGTGTCACGCAGCAGATGACGCTGGATGAAGCCAGGGAGCAGATCCGCAACGAACTGCGCAACAAAAAGATCAATGACTCGTTCCACAACTGGAAAAAGGAGCTTTTCACCCGATATCAGGCCAAGATTCATGAAGACAGGTTTGAAGTGGTCAAGAAGCCCGAGCCACCGAAGCCGAAGGGGAATGATCAGGCTCAGCCAAAAAACGGAGCCAGACAGCAGGATGACGCAAAAAAAAACAGTCCGAAATAAGCCGGAGTGTTCGAGATGCGGTGCAGGAGTTTCTTTTCCCTGCACCGACTGCGGGGTATTTTTCCCGGCTGGCTGACGCATCTGAGGGCGATGTTTTGCGCCTTGTCAGAACCGGCAAAACAGAACAGGCCATAGCGGCTGGCAATGTCATGAACGGGTGGCTGATTCGTGCCTTTGGTGCGGATCAGCCACTTTCGTCTTTTTGCCGGGAGACGGTTGCCCGGATGTACCGGCTGGGACGTATTGACCTGATGGGTGAGTGGATGCAGCGGGTTGTCTGGACCCGGGACAGGGATTTCCGTTTCCTTCACGCCTGGCTCTCCAATGTAAACCCCCATATTGCGGGAGAGGCTGTTACCGCTCTTGGTAAAAGCTCGGACCCCGCACTGGTGGCCGCATTCTGCGGCATGCTGACTGGTTCTGAAAGCCTGCCCATGAGACTGCGTATTATCGGGGCTCTCGCTGATCTTGGATTTCCGGGCCCAGATGGCCTGGCGATCCGGTCACTCGAAGCCCGCTTGAATGACCGAAACTACCTGCCCTATGCCGAGGAGATGGCTGTCATCAAAGCCCTTGGAAGGATTGGTGCTGGTATCCGCTCTGATGGGAGCGTTTTTGCCCTTGTCCGGGGTGAAGACCTGGCGGGCAAAATAGAAAGGGTACTGGAAAGTCGCTGGGATGGATTGTCAGCCAGAAAGATGCCCCCAGAAGACATGACAGGATTGCAGACCAATCTTGTCCATGCGCTCTCGCGGGCCGGGGAGGAGACGACCCAGAGGGTGTGTCATGCCATTTTGGACGCACCGGCTGCCAATCCATTGCTGACCGGTACGGCGGTGCGGGCGGTTGGCAGATCGCATATCGGGGTTGCCCGCAGCCTTGTTCCGCTTGTTGTGCAGTTGCGGCTGACGAAACAGGATGAACAGGGCTTTATCACTGCCATGGCGGAATTTTCAGGGCGGGGCGACGGAAGGGAACAATTGCTCTCGCTCGAATGGCTGACAAACCGGCTCGACCGCACGCAGGACAACAGTGATGTCTTACGCCTTCTTGGAGGGCATGACTGGCGCCATGTCAGAAAGATCTTTCTTCGTTTGCTTGACGGTACCCGGGATCTTGCCCTGCGCGAGGCGGATATCATTGTCAGGTTGATAGAAACTCACAGGGAACACGACGCAGTGCCATACATGATCCGGATGATTCGTTCCAATCCGGAGGGCGAACTGGTTCCGCTCTGGATGCAGGGGCTTGCTGCTCTTAGGGGACCGGGCTCGAGAGAGGTGCTGGTCGAGTTGGCCCGGGGTGGCCTGCCGGGGATCCGCATGCTGGCCGAGCAGTTGCTGCAGACCTGGAAACAGTAATGAGGAGACACCGGGACGAAGGTCTACCAGCCGGGGGCCGGAAATGGTATCTTGTAGGGGAAGCACAAGACAAGGGGAGTTTGATGAGACGGACGACAACCATCTTGATTGGTGTGCTCATGCTTGCTGCTGCGTGTGGCAAGACCGATAAATTTTCAGAGCACAATATATCCCTCGGCGCAGAAACCGAGACAATGAAAATCCCCGCGCAGGATGCGATCGTGATGCCATTTTCCGGGAGTGTCGAGGATATTCCGAAGGCCGCCGAGATGCTGTATGTCGAGATGAGACGGGCCGGAAGATATTTTGGCGGACCGCTCAGGATCGAGTGCACGTCTGCCCCTGACTGGAAAGATGGCCGGATAGCCGGAAGGATCCTCTTTCCGCTTGCGCCAGGTGAGGGTGCCAAGGAGTATCTCGACAGACCGGCGTCTTCGACGACCCCCGAGTTTGTGAGAGTGTCCGGAGGGACGTTCAGGACGATTGTGTACACTGGTCCCCTGGCTGCGCTGGAGGCCGGACATCAACGCTTGCGTGAGCGGGTAGGCGGGGCTGCCGATACGTGCACATTTGTTTTTGAAGATACCCTCAAGAATATTGAAAAGAGATACCGTGTGCGTGTCATGGCTCGAACGGGAGAGTAAAATGCGACAGCAACATTCTGTTGGTATGGTAATGAGCATGTGTTGTGCCCTGGTAGCCCTGCTGACTGGCTGTTTCAGCGAGCCAGAGGCCAGGCTGGGAAGTCGCCTTGAGCGATTCCTCTCCATCCTTGATGGGCAGGAAAGGGATTTGCTTGGTGCCGGCGAGTACAGCCGGGTTGCTGAAAGCCTGAAGAGACGGCTGGCCACAAGCAAGGATCTTGAAAACCGGTATCGCGAAGTATTGCACGAAGAAAACATCGAGTTTTTTGATACCGAACACGCCCTGCGCTTTTTTGATGGCAGCATGCGTGCGCGGGCCAAGCTCTTCCGGTTTGTTGCGCTGCTGGACAAGGAAGAAGTGCTTGCGTTTAACGAACGCAGGTTTGCCGATCTTGCCCGCAGTCTTGACCGGAGATTTTCCGCTGATCCCGGTCTGGAACAGGTGTACAGGAAAGAGATTGCTCCCGGCCTCGAAAAAGTGTCAGACAGCGAACTGGCAGCCGATCATGCCATTGAGGCCGTTGTCAGGCCGTATGCCGAGCTCTATGCGGTCATGACGCCGCTGGAGCGGGATTCCCTTACCCAGGGGGATGCTGGCAAGGCGTGCCGGCAGGTTGCTGCCCGAATGGCATCCGAGCCGGCAGTGCAGAAGGCCCGGGCGGCCATCCAGGCCAGGCTCCCTGCGACCAGGGATCAGGAAGTGGCAGCCATGGTTTTTGATGCGGCAGCGGCTTCGCATGTTACAAACCGTGAGGTGCGTAAAACCCTTTCCCGGATGGCTGAGTGGATTCTTGCCGGGACGCGAGCGGATACCGGGGCGTTGCGTGCGGCATTTTCAAAAGAGGTTCAGGCCCTTGCGGCTGTGCTTCCCGGATTCGAAGCATCCGCCCGAAGGCAGATGCTTATCGAACGGGAACTCGCCTGGTTTGCGCTTGTCGTAGACGAGCGGCTCAATTTTTTTGAGGGCCGGCCTGCAAGATGATCAGTTTGCGACCGGGCGTCCGTCTCCGCCGATAAAGGTTTCCTGCTGGCGAAGGTGGATTTCTCCAAACTGGTCTTCAAACCTGCCGATGTTTTGCTGCAGGGAGTGCATAAGCAGTTTGGCGTGTTTTGGGGTCATGACAATCCGGGAGTGGACTCTGGCACTTGGATTGCCGGGAAGATAGGTGGCGAAGTCGAGGATGAACTCACTGTCCGAGTGCGCGATGATAACAAGGTTTGAATAGGAACCCTCGCCGATTTTTCCTTCGAGTTCAACCTTGATTTCCTGTACATTCTCCTGCTTTGACATGTATTGTTCCTCTTGTGTATTGTTCCATCACTGTGGTATGAAGAGAATAGCCTGCCTGACGGAGAACGTCAAATGGAACCCATGATAATTCGGACAGCCCTGCCCCGCGAAGCGGAATGTATCAGCAGCCTGCTGGGTGTCTACGCTGACAAGGGAGCACTGCTTCCCCGCCCTGTTGAAGAAATCCTTGAGAGCATCCGTGATTTTTCGGTTGCGATTGATTCGCAGGGGAGGGTCGCCGGATGTGCGGCCCTGCGCATCTATGATACAGCCCTGGCTGAGATCAGGTCGCTGGCTGTCCGCGAGGAGCTGCTCAGACACGGATTGGGGCGAAAGCTGATTGCAGCCTGTGAGTCGGATGCCAGAAAAAACGGGATTTCACGGGTGTTTGCGCTGACCTATGTTCCGGGATTTTTTGAAAAAATCGGGTATGAGCGGATAGCAAAGGAGACGCTGCCGCAGAAGATCTGGCGCGACTGTTTTCAGTGCAAGCATTTTCCCAACTGCGGCGAGATAGCGGTCATCAAATCCATCTCCTCAGGGGAATGACCGATGCTTGCCATGAAGAAGCGGCACAAAACCGGTCTTGCACCGGGAACAATGGTTCATATCGGAAAGTACGAAAAGCTGCCGGTCCGGGTGCACTCCTTTCTCTGGAACCGCGAGCAATGCCGTGAAGAGGCCGGTGTTCCGGATGAGCATACGCTGGACGGTCTTGCAGAGCGGGGCGGGATTCTCTGGGTCAATGTGGATGGATTGCACGACGTTGAGAGGATTGGTGCCATTGGTGCACGGTTTTCCCTGCATCCTCTTGAACTCGAAGACATTGTCAATACCGAGCAGCGTCCAAAAATCGAGGATTTTGACGACCACATCTCGGTCATGCTCAAGATGTTGTCCTATAATACCCAGGCAAACAAGGTTGACAGCGAGCATGTGACACTTGTCCTCGGGAACAATACGGTTTTGTCCTTTCAGGAAGAGCGACCGGGCGATGTCTTTGGCCCTCTGCGTGACCGGTTGCGTTCAAATCGCGGAAACATCCGGTGTCAAACGCCGGACTATTTCCTGTATTCACTGATGGATGCGATTGTTGACAATTATTTTGTCTGTCTTGAGAGAATCGGTGAGCGGATAGATGAAATCGAGGACCGGTTTTTCAAAAATGAATCACGGGACATGATGGGCGAGATTCATGATCTCAAGAGGGAACTTTTGTACCTGCGCAAGTCTGTCTGGCCCCTGCGGGATATCATCAGGGAGATATTGCGCCTCAAAAGCGAGCTGGTATCCGAATCTACAGAAGCCTATTTCCGTGATCTCCTGGACCATGCCATCCAGATTATTGACAACCTCGAGCTGTTTCGTGAAATGCTGAATGGGCTGGCCAATCTGCATATGTCAAGTCTCAGCATGCGGCTTAACGAAATCATGCGGGTCCTGACCATTATCTCGACGATTTTCATTCCCCTGACATTTATTGCCGGGGTCTACGGGATGAATTTCAAGTTCATGCCCGAGATCGGATGGGAGTACGGATACTGGGCTATCTGGGCTGTCATGCTGACCGTTGCGCTCGGGATGCTGGCCTGGTTCAAGCACCGGAAATGGTTTTAGCAGGCTGCTGATACAAAAAACTCCCCGCGGCAGGCAGGCCGGGGGAGTGATGGGTCGGGTCCGGGAATCAGGTTCTTATGGCTGGAAACCCATTTCGGCAACCACATCCCTGATGGCAGCCAGAAGGTCCTGCGCGTCGTTGGTATCCATGCGTCCGATGTGGCCGATTCGGAAACACTCGGCAGTGCTCACCTTTCCGGGATAGATCACATATCCGCGGTCGTTGAGTTTTCCATAAAACACAGAAAAGTCAAATTTGGGATCCTGGGGATAATAAAAGGACGTGATGATGTTTCCCTGAAGGCTGTCGGGCAGGAATGGCCTGAAACCGAGAGCACGCATGCCCGAGATCATCAGATCATGGTTGGCGCGGTAGCGTGCGGCACGTGCCTTGATTCCGCCCTCAGCCTCAAGCTCAAGCAGGGCCTGATGGAACGCAAGAAGGGAGTGTGTCGGGGGGGTAAAGCGGAACTGGCCGTCTTTTTCCAGGCCCTCCCACTGTGCATACAGATCCAGCACGAGCGTCCGGGCCCGGCCCCGGCATTCATCAAGAGCGGCCTTTTTTGCGATGACAAAGGCAAAACCGGGAACACCTTCGACACATTTGTTGGAAGATGAAACGATAAAGTCAATATTGCCAGCCGGCACATTGACTTCAACACCGCCAAAGGCAGACATCGAGTCAACGATGTAGCGTCTTCCGGCGGCGGTTACCACCTGGCCGATGGCATTGATGTCGTTGATGATTCCGGTTGTGGTTTCGCAGTGTACGATGGCAACATGTGTAATGGCCGGATCCTTTGTGAGTGCAGCACTGACTGTGGCAGGATCAACGAGGGTGTCTTCGCCGAAATCGAGCACATCGGCGGCGATGTTGTGAACTTTGGCGATGCTGTGAATCCGTCGGCCGTACGCGCCATTGACCAGGATCAGGAGCTTGCCCTCAGCGGGGATTGAAGACGAGATGACGGATTCGACACTGAAGGTTCCACTTCCCTGCATGATGACGCATTCGTACTCACCCTTGCTTGCCTGTGCCAGATCAAGGAGCCGGGCCCGGACATCGCGGACGATGCCGATGAAGGCGTAGTCCCTTGATCCGAGATCCCGCAGCATTGCCTGCTTGACTGTCGGGCTGGTTGTGAGGGGGCCTGGGGTGAAGAGGATTTTGTCTTTCCACGCGGGAATGGATGATGACATAACGGTATGCTCCTTGAACCATTGAGTGCTTTTGAAAATAATACTCCGGGTTTGCGGGGCCGTGGTAAAAAAGGATTGCCCTGATTTGCGTGCTTTCGTACCTTGTACGTACATGGCGGCATAGCCAAGTGGTAAGGCAGCGGTTTGCAAAACCGTTATACATCGGTTCGAATCCGATTGCCGCCTCATGTCTTTTTCCCGACCGGGACGCGCGACCAGCTGGAGTGGCGGAATTGGCAGACGCACGGGACTTAAAATCCCGGGAACCGAAAGGTTCGTGCCGGTTCGATCCCGGCCTTCAGCAGATGTGGATTCGCCCCGTCTCTTGCCCCAAGATTACATACTGCAGCAGTGTCTGAATGGCGGGTCTCTCCGCGCTGTGTCCGTGTCCGTCGGTCTCTGGATGGGGTCGTCGGTGCTGCCGAAGTTCCGTGCCCGGGCCGGTGGAAAAAAACAAGGGCTACGCCCTGTAAGCGCAGCCCTGCCTGTGCCGGAGGCCGGAATCGAACCGGCACGGGGTCGCCCCCGCTGGATTTTGAGTCCAGTGCGTCTACCAGTTTCACCACTCCGGCGACACATGGTACAATCTACCCAGGCGGCTGTTGCAGGTCAAGCGTTCAGCTTTTCCAAAGGATCGATTTTCACGCCAATGCGCAATCAGGCTTGAATTGCAGCCAGATACAGGGTAGAATGCAGATTCAAGCGAGTTTATCGGGGAGACTGGGACATGAAGGTCGAGTATATCAATCCGTTTGTGGTAGCCACGCAGAGTGTGTTTCGTGCGATGATGAATGTCGAGGCCGTTGCCGAAAAGCCTTTTCTTTTTGATCCAGTCACCGGCAGCCATGCATACGATATTTCCGGTATTATCGGGCTTTCCGGTGAAACGACCGGTGCTGTTGTGCTGTCTTTCACCAAGCTGTGTGCCCTCAAGGCGGTATCTGCGTTTTCAGGCATGGAGATCAAGATCTTTGACCAGACGGTGGTGGATGCCATCGGTGAGCTGATCAATATCATTGCAGGGAACGCCAAAAAAGACCTTACCGATTTCAAGCTCAATATATCCCTCCCCTCTGTAGTGACGGGACATTCGCACAGACTGAACTGGCCGACAGGTGTTCCTGTCATCATGATTCCCTTCAACTCGGCTCTTGGTGAGTTCTCCATCAGCGTTTCATTGAGGGAGCCGGTAAGGCGCTGAGAGCAGGATCAATCCGGATAATGCCAGTCGGGCGCACTCCCCGGGAGCTGCCTTTTGTCCGGGTGTGTCCCGAGCGGACTTGCTGACAAGCGGCGGCTCTGACTATTTTCAATAGTGCACCATATTTTGCATAGAGCTGGAGACTGGAGACCGGGCCATGGCCGAACGAGATTACAAATTTACCGCTATCGAAAAAAAGTGGCAGACATACTGGGATGAACACAAAACCTTCAAGGTAATTGAAGATCCTGCCATTCCTGAGGACAAGCGGTTTTACTGTCTTGACATGTTTCCCTATCCATCCGGGGCAGGCCTGCATGTCGGCCACCCCGAAGGCTATACGGCCACCGATATTATCTGCCGCTACAAGCGCATGCGGGGCTATGCCGTCCTGCATCCCATGGGGTGGGATGCGTTCGGCCTGCCCGCTGAAAATTATGCAATCAAAACCGGGACACATCCCCGGACCTCGACCAACCGGAATATTGACAACTTTCGCCGGCAGATCAAGGCACTCGGGTTTTCGTATGACTGGGACCGGGAAGTCAGTACCTGCAATGAGGACTATTTCCGCTGGACACAGTGGATATTCCTCCAGCTTTTCAAGGCCGGGCTCGCCTATCAGGCAGTTGTTCCTATCAACTTCTGTCCTTCGTGCCGGACTGGTCTGGCCAACGAGGAAGTCAAGGATGGAAAGTGCGACCGCTGCCAGAGCGTCGTCGAACGCAAGGATATGAAGCAGTGGATGCTCAGGATCACGGCCTATGCTGACAGGCTCCTCAAGGATCTTGATCTTTTGGACTGGCCCGAGCCGATCAAGCTGATGCAGCGCAACTGGATTGGACGATCTCTGGGTGCTGAAGTTGATTTTTCCGTAGATGGATCAGCGCAGGTCTTGCGGGTGTTTACCACCCGACCCGACACGCTTTTTGGCGCTACCTATATGTGTATTGCGCCCGAGCATCCGCTTGTTGCCGAGTTGACAACGGATGCACAGCGTGAGGCGGTTGAGGCGTATGTGACGGCCGCAAAAAACAAGAGTGATCTTGAGCGGACCGATCTGGCCAAGGACAAGACGGGTGTCTTCTCAGGCTCCTATGCCGTCAATCCTGTCAATGGGCAAAAAATCCCGGTCTGGATTGCTGACTATGTTCTGATTTCATATGGAACAGGTGCCATCATGGCGGTTCCCGCACATGACGAGAGAGATTTTGCCTTTGCAAAAAAATTCGGCTTGCCCATTGTTGAGGTTGTCAGCCTGGATGGAAAGGCACATGGACAGCTTGATGAAGCGCTGACCATTGACGGGGTGGCCATCAATTCAGGCGAGTTTACCGGACTTCCGACGCCTGAGGTCAAGCAGAAGATCACAGCATGGCTTGCCGCAGCCGGCAAGGGCAGCGAGTCGGTTCAGTACAAGCTGAGGGACTGGGTATTTTCGAGGCAGCGCTACTGGGGTGAGCCGATCCCTGTTGTGCATTGTGCATCCTGTGGTGTTGTCCCGTTGCCCGAGTCTGCGCTCCCGCTGACCTTGCCGGAAGTCACCTCGTACCAGCCGACCGGCACAGGTGAATCACCGCTGGCTGCCATGGATGAGTGGGTGCAGACGACCTGTCCATCCTGCGGGGGGCCAGCCAGACGGGAGACGGATACCATGCCGCAGTGGGCCGGGTCCTGCTGGTACTACATCCGTTTTCTTGACCCGAAAAACGATTCGGCTTTTGCCTCGGAAAATGCCATCAAATACTGGCTCCCTGTTGATCTGTACGTTGGCGGCGCCGAACATGCTGTGCTCCATCTTTTGTATTCCCGCTTCTGGCATAAATTTCTTTTTGATAAAGGATTTGTTCCTACACCCGAGCCGTTTACCCGTCTTGTCAATCAGGGCTTGATCCTGGGCGAGGACGGCCAGAAGATGTCAAAGTCACTGGGGAACGTGATCAATCCCGATGATGTGATTGCAGAACATGGGGCTGATGCCATGCGGCTGTATGAGATGTTCATGGGTCCTCTTGAGATGTCCAAACCCTGGAACACCAACGGGATACTCGGGATCCGCCGTTTTCTCGAACGGGCCTGGCGCCTGTACGAAAAGGAAATTGCAGAGGATCTGCTGGATGAGGATATTGAGAGGCTGCGGCACAAGACTGTGCGAAAGGTGACTGAGGATCTGGACTCGATGGCGTTTAATACCGCAATTTCGGCGCTCATGGTCTATGTGACCGAACTCGGAAAACGGGACACCATTTCCAGGACAGATGCCAGGACGCTTGCCCTCCTGCTCGCACCTTTTGCCCCACATCTTGGCGAGGAAGTCTGGGAGCGCATTGGTCACAAAAAGTCCATCTCCCGCGAAGCATGGCCTTCGTTCGACGCCGAGAAGACAGTTGATGACATGATTGAAATCGTGTTTCAGGTCAACGGCAAGGTGCGCGACAAGGTACAGGTTCCTGCGGGAATCAGCGGGCCCGAGATGGAAGCCCGCGCTCGTGCCAGTGAGAAGATGCATCCCTGGCTTGAGGGAAAGGAAATCCTCAAGGTGATCACAGTCCAGGGAAAGCTTGTGAACATTGTCATCAAGGGCTGATTCCCCTTGTGAGGTCTTTAGCAAGATTGCAAAACCGTCATGAGTATCCCGGATACCCATGACGGTTTTGTGTTTGTGTGATGGGTATCCCGGATTCGGGTCAGGAAAGCCAGGCCCCTTTCATCAGGTACTCACGTACGTACTCCTGGACAGCGTCCTGGAGTGGCGTAAAGGGGGCTGTATACCCCGCCTCGCGCAGACGCGAGATGTCGGCACAGGTGTAGTACTGATAGCGCTCCCGGAGGTGAGAGGGCATATCCACGTATCTGATCTGCGGGGCGAGGTCCATCGCGAGGTAGACTGATGAAAGGAGTTCGTTAAAGCTGGAGGCGGTTCCGCTGCCGACATTATAAATCCCGTTTATATCTGGATGATCAAGAAAAAAGAGAATGACATCTGCTACATCCTTGAGCCAGACAAAATCCCGGCGCTGTTCGCCGTCGGCGAAGTCCGGACGGTGTGAGCGAAACAGGGGATACCCGCTTCCGGAGCTGATGGACTGCCATGCCTTGTGAATGACGCTGCGCATTTCACCCTTGTGGTATTCGTTGGGGCCGAATACGTTGAAAAACTTGAGTCCGGCCAGACGATGTTGCCAGCCCCTGTTGATGACGTGAAGATCAAAAGCCTGTTTTGAATATCCGTAGACGTTCAGGGGCTTGAGCTGTGTGCAGCTTGCCTCGTCATCACTGTAGCCAGCGCTCCCGTCCCCGTAGGTTGCAGCGCTGGATGCGTAGATGCAGCGGATCGCGTGTGTCAGGCACCAGCCCGCAAGAGACACGGTCCAGGCATAGTTGTTTTCCATGAGATAATCTGCATTCGTCTCGGTGGTTGAACTGCAGGCACCCATGTGGATGACAGCTTCAATACCACCAGGACTGAAACTCCCCCCACTGAGTCCTGAGATAAACGCATCGGGCCGGACTATGTCATGGTAGCGCAGTGATACCAGATTTTTCCATTTTTCGCCAGACCCGAGCCGGTCCACGATCAAGATATCCTGTCGTCCCCGCTTGTTCAACGCCCAGACAACGGCGCTTCCGATACATCCGGCCCCACCGGTCACTACAATCATGTGCTTCTCCTTTTGCCGCTGCTGCTCCAGGTTCCCAGCAGCCATTCATAGATTCGTCTGAACCTGTTGCTTCCGGGCATGCGCAATTGCCTGCGTTTTCCCGCCTCCCGGGCAAGCAGTGTGCGTCCGCCGATATCCTGGCGGCAGTGAACAGTATTGCTGCGGATCAGGGGTAATGCAGCAAGGTATGCAGTGTGTATCGTTTCGTCAATCCGGCTTCGCATGCAGACCAGAGAAAAGGCCCGTTCATTGTCGGTGTGATACGGAACAATGGCCGTCCCGGCCGGTGCGGGGGGAATATCGGTTTCTCCAAAGAACACGATAGAGATTGCGTGCATTGCCCGCGCCTCAAGCGAAAAGATCTCAAGCTCATCTCTCAGGGCGGCGAGACATGCCGGGATGAGCATGCGATGGACTGAAGCAAGGATGGCGTCAGCTTCGGGTGAAAGCAGACCGAATGCCAAACGCTGGAGATACGGATGGCCCTCATGCGAAACATGGATGCGCAGGGTGACAAACCCGTGCCAGACGATTCCCTCACGGCGCAGGGCACCATGGAGCCGGCCAAGAATGCGTGAAGCAATACGCTTTGTGATCGGATCACCCTCGTCAAGGGCTGGTGTAAATGCTCCGCAACCGGGTGTTGCCGGTCCTGTGTCATTATCCCCGGCCAGGATATCAAGTTCAGCACAACCGAGCATCTTCATGCATGTCCGATCGGAAAGTGCGATGAGGGAGAATTCACGCGATCGCTCACCGCAGACGATCGTAACAGGGTTTTTGTCACCGAAGATACCAGGATGCGATGAGAGGAATTCAGAGAGTGCCGTTGTATCTGGAAAGAAAGGTACAATGTCATCCTGGATCCGCCTGGCCTCAATGCGCCATGGTCCCTTGTGGGTGGCTGCAAATGCAAGGGCTTCGGATGGGCTTGAGACAATTGTCCAGGGGAGGCGGGGGATATGATATCTGTCAAGCAGGGCGGAGAGGGTTTCGCCTTGCAAGACATGAGTCCGGCTCCCCCGGCCAAAAACAGGAATTCCGTTTGAGGAGAGATGGTCGCAGAGCTCGGCCGGGAGGCTGTGCGGCTGCGAAAGGAAAATGAGGGCGATGCCCAGTTCCTGAGCCTGATTGGGGATATCCTCCAGCGTACCGGTCTCGAAGGGGGTGGCTGCGGGATGGATATGATCAGGATGCTCGCAGATCTGGTACAGACGGCTTGCCGGGCTGCCGATCGTGAGGGCGTGCATCAGTGCCGCTGAGGAGGGATCATCCCCGACAACGAGAATCGAGCGAAC
>JAKPMW010000410.1 GCA_029548715.1 Spirochaetota bacterium
AAAACCCGCCGGTCTCGAGATCGGCCAGCACGGCCTTGCGGCAGGCGAAGCGGTCCATCCCGCGATATTTTTCGGGGGCATTGGCGTTGATCGTCCCGTCCTCGTTGAGCACATTGATCCGTGGGAGGCCGTGCCGGTTGCCCGTCTCGAAGTCGTTGGGGTCATGGGCGGGCGTGATCTTGACGGCCCCGGTCCCGAACTCGCGATCGACGGCGGTATCGGCAATCAGGGGGATGGTCCGTCCCGTCAGTGGGAGCACGAGCTGACGCCCGATCATCCCTGCAAAACGCTCGTCATCTGGGTGCACAGCCACCGCGGTATCGCCCAGCATCGTCTCGGGCCGGGTGGTCGCCACCACCACGCCATCGACATCCTCGGGTGATGTCCCGGCCGGGGCCGCCGCCATGGCATCGGCAAAAGGATAGCGGATGAAGGTGAATGTGCCGCCGATCTCCTTGTGCTCGGCCTCTTCGTCCGCCAGGGCCGTCCCGCAGCGCGGGCACCAGTTGATGATGTATTCCCCGCGATAGATGAGACCTTTTTCGTGCAGCCTCACAAAGACTTCACGCACTGCCCTGGAAAGGCCCTCATCCATGGTAAAGCGCTCGCGCTCCCAGTCGCAGGAGGCGCCCAGTTTTTTCAACTGGTTGATGATCGTCGAGCCGTGTTCGTGCTTCCACTTCCAGACCTCGTCAACAAAGGCCTCGCGCCCCAGATCCTGGCGCTTCCTGCCCTCTTTGGCCAGCTTTTTTTCGACCACGTTTTGGGTGGCGATCCCGGCGTGATCCGTCCCCGGGAGCCAGAGGGTAGCCCGGCCATTCATGCGCTGATAGCGGATCAGAATATCCTGGATCGTGTTGTTCAGTCCGTGCCCCATGTGCAGGACACCGGTGACGTTGGGCGGGGGGATCACGATGGTAAAGGGGTCCTTGCCCTTTCCTGCCCCGGCCCGGAATTTCCCCGAGCGCTCCCATTCAGAGTATACCCGTTCTTCGAATTCCGCCGGATTATAGCGATTTGCCATCTCTTCAGCCACGATGTCCTGCTCCCGCACTTTTTTCAGGGTGAACAGCCTCACATCCTGCCGGGGCCGCTCTTCCCTGTCTGATACCGCAAAATAATACTATCCGCGCAAGCCATCCGGAAACGCGACACATCATGAAACGCAGGCCACCACGGAAAAAGTAAATTTGAAGAAATTTAATCCGGGATCAGCAGGCTGGTATAACACTGCCGGAACACCGGCAAGTCGCCGTTTGCATCCGCCCCCCCGGCCGCACTACATTTTCCGGGACGCCGTATCCAGGGAGCCCACCCATGTCCGACATCACTGCCCTGCTTGCAGAGCCGCCCTCAGCCTGGGTCCAGGGCGGCCTGGTGGAAAACCCGATCCTGATGTTTTCCCTGCTCCTCTCGGCCCTCGTCCTGGCCCCGATCCTGGCCCGTCCAGACGACATCCCGGATGCTCGTTCTTCTGCCTCCCCGGAGCGAGAGTATCCCGGACTTCGCATCCATCATGGGAGAACTCAAGCTCCTCTGCCGCCAGATCGGTGACACCCTCGAGGTCATCACTGTCTCCCGCGAAGCGACGGATCAGGTGCGCACGATCCGCGAGGTTCCGCCCAACTTCCCCTGCCTTGTCCACACCGCTTCATCATGGCATGATGCGCGCAAGACGCTTGCCACAATGGCAAGTCCAAACGACCTGATTGTCGTCTTCTGTGCCCGGGAGGACAGTGTCAACTGGCGCCCCAGCCTGGCCAGTCTCCCCCGGCACCTTGCCTCGGGCCTGCCCCGCAACAACCTGATCTGCGTCTACCCCGCCCTGCCCCTCAATGATCCTGACCCCAACGAAACCATCCCTGACGGTATCCATCTGGTACCGGGCCAGGGAATGATCGCACCCGACATTGACCCGGCTGACTGGCCGGGATGCATTGACCGCCTGGTCTCCTCCGTCCCGGGAGTCCCCCCCCGGAGATCCTTCCGGACTGGGCAGACAGATCCTGAATGCAGCCAGCGAATTCTCCGCAGAGCTGGCAGCGGGGATTACCCTGGTCCATCTGCACAGTGAAGCACTCTCCCGCAGTGCACTCCTTGTCGTCACATCCCGCCAGGGAATCTGCCTCAGCCCGGGGAGCGACGGGCAGCGCACCACCCATCTCCTCCTGATCCTGCTGGACAACAGCAAGGCGGACATTCACATTGCCAACCTTGCAGCACTGGCGCACATGCTGGCAGACAGCGAACTGACCGGGGCCCTCATGAGCACGAATGACCCTGCGGCAATCCGCACCCTCGTGGCCAGGGCCCTCTGCGGAACGCGCGCCTGATCACCCGGGAAAACAGCTTGTCTCCCTGGCGCTGCACAGGTAGACTGTGGACGATTCCCGAACGAGGGGGAGGATAATGGAAGCGGCACAACCAGACCAGCCCCGACTGCCTGAGGCAGTCCTGGAAAATCTTGGTTTCCCGGTTTTTGACGTCAGGAAAATTTCCCGCAGTCCCTCTTCTGTCGTCTTCAGCCTGCGCCGTCACGACCCCTCCGCCCCCAGGGAAGTCCTCAAGGTCC
>JAKPMW010000421.1 GCA_029548715.1 Spirochaetota bacterium
AGGGTACCCAGAGGCTCACCCCAGGCTGACGCACACTCCTTGAAACTGCGTCCCTCAAACTCTGTCGCCGTAATCAGCACACGCTCGGCGACCGACAGCCCGGCAAACACCTGCTCAAACCGCCTGATCCGTTCCTCACGCTCCAGTCGGCCCTGGGCTGATTCATCCGACGCAGCCAGAATGCCCGCCAGCGACCGACCATCAGCCCTGGACCCCTCGAGAGGTATTGTTACCGGGCGTTTTTTCCGCCAGATATCAATTACCCGGTTTTTCAGGGCCCGGTAGACGTATCCGGCCAGATCGTCCACACCGGTTCCACCCCTGTTGAGGATGCCGAGCATGACGTCCTGCACGATATCCTCACCATCGCGATCCGATGCATCATCGATCATCGAGCGGACATGCGAGAGAAGTCTTGTTCTCTCACGGGCAAAAAAGTCGGCCACCCTCGCCCGATGCTGCTGCTGTTCCATCCCGTTCATGTATCTACCGACGTGCCCCTTGCATGATTATTGCAAAAAAAAGAACGCGGCACCCCTAATGGCATACCGCGTCCGACCCAATCCCAAAAGGGATGCACAAATAGTATGACGTTTGCCGACAAAAGACAAGGAATTTCGACAGTTTGTAATAATATTGTCCGTTCATTCCGCAAGAGAATACCGGACCGCAGCCGGAGACACACCCGCGCAAATGCAAAACTCGGACTTGCCAAAACCACAAGACCGGTCTACCCTGTGACTGAATGCAGGGGGCATTCGGGAAGGAGTCACCATGGCACAGGTCAGCTTCAACACCCTCCAGATGGTGCTTGTCTGCGGGAATTACAACTCGGGCAAATCCGTCCTTGCGGCCAAGTACTTTCCCGGCTTCAAAAGGGTCAACCACAACGAGATCCGGCGCTTTATCAAGACCATGACCGAACACGGCCAGGACTGGAGTGCCAGTGACTATGATCCGGAGATGGAGCACCTGGTCAAACGTATCGAGACCGTCATCATCCATCACCATCTCGAGCGACACGAACGGGTCATCATTGACAATACCTGCATCAACCGCGAAAGCCGGAAAAAATACCTGCAGGAAGCCAGGGCACGCAAGCTTGCGATCGGATGCGTCTTTATCGACGTCCCGGTCAGCGAACTGCTTGAGCGCAACCGAAAGCGTACCGAAACCGAACGGGTGCCCGAGCGAATCCTCAGCATGCTGCATGCCAAGATGGAACTCCCTTCGACCGAAGAGGGCTTTGACCTTGTCAAGATCATTCGTGAGACATGAGGCCTAATGGACATGCAGGCTCTGGGGATCGATATCGGAGGCAGCGGGATCAAGGCCGCTGTTGTCAATACCACGACAGGCTCGCTCGCGTCCGAGCGGATCCGGATCCAGACGCCCCCGGGCGCGTATCCGGAGGATGTGCGTCAGGCCCTCGCCGGACTGCTCGAACAACTCCAGTGGTCCGGCCCGCTCGGAATCGCCTTTCCCGCCGTCATCGAGAAGGGAATCGTGCGCACGGCCGCCAATATCGACCGCTCATGGACAGGAATGGATGTACGGCAGTTTCTGCAGATCGAGGGCCGCGGGCCGGTCCAGGCCGTCCTGAATGACGCGGACGCGGCAGGCCTGGCCCTGATGCGTCATGTTCCCGAGGCCCGCAACTGCAGCGGAACAGTGCTGGTGATAACAGTGGGAACCGGCCTGGGAACAGCCCTCTTTTGTGGCGGAAGACTGGTCCCGAATCTCGAACTGGGGCACATCGAAGTCCACGGGACCGAAGCCGAAGCCTGGGCCTCAGATGCTGCCCGCAGGCGGGAAGACCTCTCATGGGAAAAATGGGCCAGACGACTCTCATCCGTCATCGAAACCCTCGAAAACCTCCTCTGGCCCGAGCTGATCATCCTCGGCGGAGGGGTCTCGAAAAAAACCGGCAAATTTGCAGAATTTCTTTCAACCAGGGCACTTCTGATTCCCTCGCCACTGCAAAACAATGCCGGCATCATCGGAGCGGCCGAGGCAGCCCTGACGCCTCCCTGAGGCTCCTTACTCGCCCTGCCTCTTGGCCCAGATCAGGCTGACCGGAGCATTCCCCCAGCCCTCACGCCTGGCCCTCGCCATGGCATGATCGATGGCCCGGTCCCGCGAAGGAGCGTGAACCTCAAAGGTCCGCTGCACACGGGTATGGGCGTTGCGCAGGCGGACAAACCAGCGACGTTCGACGGCATTGGTCTCGTCATAATGCACAACCCGGCTCTTGCTCCGGGGCATGCCCCCGGGAAAACACCCGGCAGTCACTGCAGCAAGCACTGCCATAAGAAGAAACAGACGCATCCTGACACTCCCTCAGTCTTATACCCGGGTCTGCCATCCGCAAACCCACCTCCCCGAAGTATAGCCACGCAGACCATTTTTTTCACGCCCTGACGCGGCCGGGCGTGCGCAGCCAAAAAACCGTGGTTGCACCCCGGTTTCACGGCTATATTTGGTCGGCAGGTCCGGACCGATCTGACAGCAAGGGGACCACATGCCATCAACCCCAAAAACCCCGTTCGCCTTCTGCTTCCCCCCCGAACTCCCCAGGGGCTCGGCCCCGCTGGCCGGCATGTCCTACGAAAAAGAATGCCGCCTGAAGGATATCGCGCTTCAGATGTTCTGGAAGCACAACGAAATTCCGGGCCAGCCCCCCGAACTCGCAGTGACACCGGCCCCCAGGGGCTACCGGACAACATCCAAGCGCAGGGTGACCGGCAGCGCAGATGCATGGCAGCTTGAGATCGAGGGGACCGATGCCGTTTTGCTCGAACCCGAGTCCCACCGGCTGCGCTTTGCCGCACTTGCAAGCATCCTCAATACCCCTGAATACGCCCCCCTGACCCGGACCCTCAACTGGATCATCCTGCGCAGCAACGGGCACAGGGATACCGTCCTTGTTCTCAATGCCATCCGGGCCAACGCGTCGCTCTCCAGGCTCGCCCTCCGGATCAAAGACGTCCTTGACGAGGCCTCCCTCTCGATCAGCGGACTTGTCTTCTTTGCCGATCCTGAGCGGTCTGATTACTATCTCGACAGCGCCGGAGCCGCCCGGACCCTCTTTGGCCGTGAAAGCATCCTGATGCAGATCGCCGGAAAGCGCCTTGTCTCTCCGGTC
>JAKPMW010000432.1 GCA_029548715.1 Spirochaetota bacterium
CTTGGCCCAGTCCCGCTGCCGCTTGTAGATCTCGGCAATATTGTTGAGGCAGGTTCCGGTCTCGGGATGCATCATCCCGAGACGTTCCTTCCAGAGTTCATAGGCGCGCAGATACAACTGAAGGGCGTCGCTGTATGAACCGTGGTAAAAATGAAAGCTTGCCAGATTGTTCCATGACTGGGCGATATCCGGATGGCCGGGTTTGAGAAGATTGGTCCGAATGGACAATGCCTTGTGATATTTGGCGAGACCGTTGGTATAATCCCCCCTGAGAGTGTGGATCACGGCAAGATTGTTGAGCGATTCTGCAGTGAGGAGGTGGTTTTCACCGCAATTTGTCAGGCGGATGGTATAGGCTGCCTGGTACAGCGAGAGGGCCTTGTCATACTGGCCCCGGTGATAGAGGACCAAACCAGCGGTCTTGAGGGTTTCGGCGTACTTGAGGGGGTTGCTGTTGCGCCAGATTTCTGCACCGACCCGGGCTTCCTCGGCATACTGGGCGGCGCTGTCCATCTTTCCATAGGCGAGATACAGCTCGGCAATATTGTTGCGGATATCCACCATGCCGCTGTGGCTGTGTCCCCAGAGGGCGAGGGCATTGCTGTTGGCTGTCAGGAGGATGCGTTCGGCCTGCAGGAAGTCCCCGTTTTTTCTCAGGGCCAGTCCGGCCAGGGACATGGTGCGGATGGTTTCTTCATGCATTAATCCATAGCGGGATACAGCCAACGGGACGATGTTTGAGACGATTTCGGAGGCTTCACGATAATATCCATCCCGGACAAGGGTGGATAATCTGGTCGAGAGCAGTCCGTAGCCATCCTCCTGGCCGGCAGTTTTTTGTGTGACGGGTGCCGTTGCGCAGGAGACCATCATGAGTACGCCAAGGGTGAGGGCGGGTATCTGGGTGGGTGCATGCATGCGACGCTCCGGGGGACAGTTTGCCTGATTATCGGCATGATGGGGGCAAATTCTTCATCTACTGTGGAAGGCAACAATCTTCCGAAAGGCGATTGCTCTCCAAGGGGCATTGTGAGTACCATTCGTATACTTCAATGCAGTCAAGAGAGGAGATACAGTATGAAGAAGGGTATTATTGCTGTTTTTGCACTGGTTGGCATGCTGCTTGCTGGATGTGGATCTTCGGAGGATCCCGCCCTGGTCGCCAGAATCAGGTCAATGTCCGAGCAGAAGTCGCGCACGGCGCCGGCTTCCGCACGGATCACGGCCCCAGCCCCCTATGCGGCAGGGCAGTATGTAACCATGGTCAGCATCGATGGCAAGAAGCGATCCATTACCCAGACCGGAGTGGTTGGCCAGCGGGATGGGGGCTGGGTGCTTGAGTTTTCTTCGATCACTCCAAGCGAAGAATCGGTGAGCCAGATCTGTTTTTCCGGGCTTGAAAAGCTGGCCCAGGGTGCTGGCTCCGAAGCTATCGAGATCAAGTGGATCAAGATGCGTGACAAGGACGGCAAGGTCACAACAATGGACAGGCAGAGCAATCCCCTGTTCGGGATGCTGACCGGTTCATACAAGGACATCGCTGCGGGGATGCGCTTCAAGGCGGTAACGGACTATGCCCAGGGCGGGACAGTATCGGTTCCGGCGGGTACCTTTCAGGGGACCCTCAAGGTGAACTCGAGCGTTACCGTGATGGGGAGCGAGTACAAGTCCGTCAACTGGATGCATTCGGCGGTTCCGCTCAACGCCCTGGTCCGCTCTGAGGCAGACGGCACCATCCTCGAACTCGTCGACTACGGGTACGATTACAGGCCGAAGCTCGACTGAGCCTGAATACAGAAGAGTCCCGTACGCTGCCCGATACACCTCAGGCAGCGTTTTTTTCGGGAAGACCCGGGATGCGCTCTGCATTTGTCAGACACGCGCATCCCGGATTGACCGCAACACACTTCCTGCATACTTTTACCGCGAGCAGCACCAATCCACATGCAGGAACAATTCATGCCAAAAGAACTGATGTCGGGCAACGAGGCCATTGCGGCCGGTGCCTGGTCTGCCGGGGTACGAGTGGGTGCCGGGTATCCGGGCACGCCATCCACTGAAATTCTTGAAAACCTCAAAAACTATCCCGATGTATCCTCCGAGTGGTCAGTAAACGAAAAGGTAGCCCTCGAGGTCGGGATCGGGGCGTCCCTGGGCGGGGCCAGGACGCTTGTAACCATGAAGCATGTTGGTCTCAACGTCGCTGCCGATCCCCTTTTTACGGCAGGATATGTGGGCGTCAACGGGGGACTCGTGATTGTTGTTGCCGATGACCCGGCCATGCATTCTTCACAAAACGAGCAGGATTCACGGTACTACGCAATCGCAGCGAAACTGCCCATGCTCGAACCCTCGGACTCGGCTGAAGCCTTCATGTATGTCCAGGCGGCTTTTTCGATGTCGGAGCGTTTTGATACCCCTGTCCTCCTGCGCTCCACCACCCGGCTTTCGCATGGACAGAGTGTGGTTGATAATCCCCGCAAGCGGGTCATGCCCGGTGAAAAAAAGTTTACCGCCAATCCTCGCAAATATGTGATGATCCCCGCTTTTGCCCGGGAGGCACATGTGCGTGTCGAACAGCGACTGCTTGATATGGCGGCCTGGTCATCCCGCGAATCCGGTTTCAACAGGATCGAAATGGGAAGTGATGATTCAGTCGGGTACATAACGAGCGGTGTGGCCTACACCTACCTGCGTGAAATCGCCCCGGAGGCATCTGTTCTCAAGCTGGGGATGGTCAATCCCCTTCCGCTTGATCTCATCCGTGAATTTGCCGGCAAGGTCAAGCGGGTTGTTGTTGTTGAGGAACTCGATCCGGTCATTGAAAACGCTGTCCGGGCGATGGGAATCCAGTGTGAGGGGAAGAGCCTCCTGCCTCTGACAGGCGAGTTTGAACCTGGCATGCTTGGTTCCGCATTGGGACTGACGCCTTTACTTGATGAATCTCGTGCGTTTCCGCTGGTTATTCCGCCCAGGCCGCCGGCACTCTGTGCCGGTTGCCCGCACCGGGATGTTTTTACCACCCTGCGTGATCTGGGTGCCATTGTTACCGGGGATATCGGGTGTTACACCCTCGGTGTTCTTCCACCCTATTCCTCGATGGACACCTGCATTGACATGGGTGCCAGTCTGACGGTTGCGCAGGGGCTTGAGGTGTCTGGCGGGGTGATGGATTCAAAACCTGTGGTGGCCGTCATCGGGGATTCAACCTTTGCCCATTCGGGGATCACCGGTCTCGTCAACGCTGCCTACAACGGACGCAAGTCCCTGATCCTCATTCTTGACAATGGAACCACAGCCATGACGGGTATGCAGCCGAACCCGACAACAGGGGTCACGATTCACGGAAAGGAAACCTTCAGTCTGCGCTACGATCTTCTGGCCCGGGCGGTCGGGATTCCCGAAGAAAATTTCCGTGAGATCAACGCCTACAAGCCGGACGAAATCAGGGCGACCCTGAAAGAGATGCTCTCCAAAGACGGACTCTCCCTGGTGGTAGCACGCGGGACCTGTGTCATCTTCAAGCGCAGACAGGCCAAGCAGCAGAAAGGAAGCGCATCATGACAAGCACTACCGGAAACATCCTGATCGTGGGTGTGGGCGGGCAGGGGACCATCCTTGCCAGCGATATCCTCTGCGCCGCTGCAATGAATGCCGGCCTGGACGCAAAAAAGAGTGAAATCCATGGCATGAGCCAGCGTGGCGGGTCCGTCTTCAGCCATGTCCGGTATGCACCCAGGGTGTATTCACCTGTGATCCCCCGGGGGCAGGTGGATATCATTGTGGCCCTCGAAGAGATGGAAGCGGCCCGCTGGATCGACTGGCTGGTAGCGG
>JAKPMW010000440.1 GCA_029548715.1 Spirochaetota bacterium
CATGTTCCCCTTGAGCCAGCTTTCATGAATGGACAAAAAGATGTCCACCAGTCTCGGATCCCACTGACCCTGATCACGTTCATCACGAAAGATGGTCCTGGCCCTTTCGAGACCAAGCGCAGGCCGGTAGACCCTGTCAAACACCATGGCGTCGAAACTGTCGGCAATGGACACGATGCGCGCCTCAACCGGGATGGCTTCACCATGCAATCCATCGGGATACCCACGCCCATCCCAGCGCTCGTGGTGCGAACGAACAATGCTGATGATGCTGCTGGTCGAGCGCAGGGGGCGGCAGATTCGCTCACCAATGACCGGATGTTGCCGGATAACAGCGTGCTCCTCATCCGTCAGGCGGCCCGGCTTGGCGAGGATGCTTTCCGGAATTCCGATTTTTCCGACATCATGAAGGATCGCCCCGTTTTTGATCCGCCGGATATCGGTCTCGGGCAAACCCGCCCGCCGGGCAATCTCGGCCGAAAGTTCGGCCAGTCTGAAGCAGTGCCCCTCGGTACAGGCGTCCTTGGCCTCAACGGCATTGGCCAGCGAAAAGATGACACTCTCGGTATTTTCAAGCTGGCTGTTGAGTGAGCCCATGCGCAGGAGGGCATTGGCCCGGGCTATCAGTTCCTTGATGTTAAAGGGCTTTGAGATGTAATCATCAGCCCCGATATTGAGCCCCTCGACCATGGCATTGAGATTATTGGCCCGGGCAGTCAGGAGGATGACCGGGATACGGCAGGTATCCTCATCGGCCTTGAGATGACGTGTCATCTGATGCCCGTTCATCCGGGGCATCATCACATCGGAGATGATCAGGTTGGGTGAAAATGCCTTGGCCTTATGAATCCCGTCCTCGCCATCCACCGCATCAATGACATCAAAATATCCCGACAGGATGTATTTGAGAAACCCGCGCATCTCGGCATTGTCCTCAACAACAAGCACCGTACGTTTTGATTCTCCGCTGTACAACCCGCTGGGCGCAGCATCCTTGATGCGCTCCTCAAACTCGGCCAGGTCACTCCGGTCAAGGGAATAAAAGTCATCAATCTCCGAAAACAGGCTGGAGACACCCTGCTGGGGGACAGGCCGATCCGTCCGCTGACGCCGCCGCTCAAATTCGCCCCAGCCCATCTCCAGCTCTTCGCGGCAGATGTGGTCACTTCCCTTTTTGAGGGAAAAGCTGCAGACAACGCCGTGCCCCCGCAGATTCTGCATCCGGAGTCGGCCCTGGTGCAACGAGACAAACTCGCGTGCCAGAGCCAGGCCAAGACCACTGCCCTGAATATTGCGCTTGTCCGAGTACTGCTCAAACTGGGCATAGCGGTCAAAGACCGTGGCCAAAACATCATCCGGCAAGGGATCACCGCTATTAAAGACCGAAAATACGACGTGCTGGGCGGTTTCGCGGATCCTGATGCGTATGTGCCCACCCTGCCTGACGTATTTGAAAGCATTGAAGACAAGATTGTTGATGATCTTTTCAACCTTTTCGGAATCCATGAACACCCTGACCGGGGTTTCCGGAATCCGGACAGTCATCTTCAGTTCGTATCGCTCGATAATCGGAAGATAGGTTTCAAGGAGCTCGCGCACCAGGTCAGCCAGATCGTCCTCGCGCCACCAGACCTTTGCCTTGCCGGACTCGATTTTTGAAAAATCGAGCAGGTCATTGACCATGCGCAACAGACGTCTCGAATTCTCGTACATCAGCTTGAGATAGGTCCGCTGTTCCTCGGCAAACTCGCCCAGTTCACCCTGCAGCATGGATTCCAGCGGAGCAAGCAGGAGGGTCAACGGGGTCCTGATCTCGTGTGAGACATTGGAAAAAAATGCGCTGCGCACCTCATCCCGATGCCTGATCTGGCGGATCTCTTCCTTGACCTCCAAAAGCTCGTCCCGGGACAAGCCCTCGACCGCCTCATGGGCACGGATGGT
>JAKPMW010000013.1 GCA_029548715.1 Spirochaetota bacterium
GAAAACTCCATGATAACCCCGCCGTCATCCGTCGGAGATATGAAGGAATCGTGCTTCTCGGCAGTCGTCCCTGTCAGGGGCTGAAACCAGTGGGTATAATGCGTTGCCCCCCGCTCAATAGCCCAATCCTTCATCGCATTGGCAATCACATCCGCCAGTTCGGGAGAAAGGGGAATCTCGCCGGTCAGACACTTGCGCAATTCCTTGAGGGTGTCCTTCGGCAAGCGCTCGCGCATCACCCTGTCATTGAACACATGGGAGCCAAACACCTGTGTCATGTCCGGCTTCGTGCACGTCTTTTCAATCATTGTTTCCTCCATGAGATGTCGCTGGTCCTGGTTTCCGCGAGCAACGCCTCAAATATACGTCCGTCTCTTGCGCTGGAATCCAGTTCCTTTTTGCTTCTCTATCTGATAACTGCAAAAGACGCGCCAATCACGAAGAGCAGGCATAAATATCTCACATCTCATCATTTTATATTCAGTTACACACACTGACAGGATCGCTCCCCACAGGGCACCAGCCCATTGTCGGTCAAATTCCAGAATATTCAGTGCACAATGTTTCATCATCTGCCTATTTTACAGGCAGCAATACTTCTGGAGTGTGCCATGCAGGAAGATTTTTCGTTCATCCAGGGATTCGTCACCCGCATGATGGAGATCGATACGGACGAGGAACTACTAAACCTCGTGATAGACCAGTGCATCGCATATACGGGTGCAACCTCGGGAACAATGGCCATCATCAGCGACGATGGGCATCTTGACATCAAGGTCGTGAGGGGCTTCACCCAGGACGTCAAGCAGGACTGCCGTCTTACCATCGGCGAGGGAATCACCGGGCACGTCGCTGAGACCGGAAAGCCCTGGCTCTGCCCCGATACCGGCCTTGACCCGCACTATGTCCGGATGAAGGGCGGAATCAAAAGCGAGGTCGCGGTACCCATCCGCATCCAGGGACGAACCATCGGCGTCATCAATCTCGACAGCCGGAAAAAAAATGCGTTCAATGCCCACCACGTCGATCTCCTCATGGTCCTGGCCGCCAATGCCGCCCTGATCTACAACCGGCTCGCCGTCATCGACAATCTCAAGACAAAAATTCTGTATGGAAATCTTTTGCTCGAATCAGCCGAAATACTCAACGGAGAAGGCAGCCTGCGGAATAAATTTGCGGCCATCATGGATGTCCTGCAGACCCGGCTTGACATGCGCCGGGGCACCATCGTCCTGCGCAGGGAAACCGATCTCTACACGATCCATACTGCGGTCGGACTCAAGGAAGACGAAATACAAAAAGGAGTCTACAAGCCGGGCGAAGGGATCACCGGGCGCATCATTGACAGTGGTGAGGCCTATGCCGTCCGCAATATTTACGAAGAGCCTGCCTTCCTCAACCGGACCAGCGCCCGCCGCCGTGACCCGAAAGACCCCCGGCCCCTGTCCTTTATCGGTGTCCCGATCCGCATCATGGATGATACAGTGGGTGTCCTCTCGGTCGACAAGCCCTTCGACGGGCGCACGTTTGATGAAGACATCTCGATGCTGACCATCCTCTCCTCACTCCTTGGGCAGGCACTCCAGGTCGAGGAACTGACACGCAGCCGCAGCCAGCGTCTTTTTGAAGAAAACGAGCAACTCAAGGAAGTGGTGCAGTCTAAATACGCCTGCGAAAACATCATTGGGGTCTCACCCCCCATGCTGGAGATTTACAGAAAAATAGAACTTGTTGCCGACTCCGAAGCCACCGTGCTGATCACCGGCGAAAGCGGAACCGGCAAGGAACTGGTTGCTGACGCCATTCACAATAAAAGCACACGGCGTGATGCCCCGCTTGTCAAGCTCAACTGCGCAGCCATTCCCGAAGGACTCCTTGAATCCGAGCTCTTCGGTCATAAAAAAGGAGCCTTTACCGGTGCAACCTACGACCGCACAGGACGCATCGCCCAGGCCCACGGGGGGACACTTTTTCTTGACGAAATCGGAGACATGCCTTTGGCCATGCAGACCAAGCTTCTCCGTGTCATCCAGAATCGCGAAGTCGATATCATCGGAGGAAACTCACCCCTCCAGGTTAATGTCCGCATCCTTGCCGCAACGAGCCGAAAGCTGGAAAAAATGGTTCGTGATGGCCGCTTCAGGGAAGACCTGTTTTACCGCCTCAATGTTTTTCGCATTGATATCCCGCCACTGCGTGAGCGCCGTGAGGACATCGGACTGATCGCCCGTGAGTATCTGAAAAAGCTCTCCCAGCGTGAAAACAGTGAATTTTGCGGAATCAGTTTTGAAGCCGTGGCTGCCATCTCCGAGCTCCCCCTCGAAGGCAATGTCCGGGAATTGCAGAATATCATCGAGCAGGCGTACCTGATTGCAGGCAAAGGCATGATCGAGGTCCGGCATCTCGGCCTCTCACGCAGCCTCGGCCAGACTGTCGCTTCGGCGGAAAATGCCCGTACCCTCGTTGATGTGGCAAGTCTCGCCGGCGGATTGACCGGAAAGGCAGGCGAAATTTACCGGACTGTTGTCGGCGAAGTGGAACGGCGCCTGATAGAGTGGGCCCTTGAACAAACCGGGGGAAATGGTTCCGAAGCTGCCCGTCTGCTGGGGATAAACAGAAATACGCTGCACGCCAAGCGCCCGGACACCTGAAACAGACAAGAGCGCCGACCATCCGGCGCTCTTGTCTGTTTCAGGTCAACGACTGTCCCTGACAGGATTTACCAGTTTTCAGAAAACACCTCGAAAAACTTTTTCCCGTTTTTGCAGGCGGGACAGGTAACCGGCGGCTCATTCCCTTCGTGGATATACCCGCAGACACCACACTTCCACAGCACCTTGCCCGCCTTTTTGAAGACCGTTCCACCTTCAACATTGGCGAGAAGAGCCCGATAGCGCTTTTCATGCCAGGCTTCGACCTTGGCGATTTCTTCAAACTGCTGGGCAATCTCGTCAAACCCCTCTTCAAGGGCAACCCTGGCCATTTCGGGATAGATCGCAACGGTCTCTTCGTGCTCACCCTCGGCGGCAGCGCGAAGATTTTCAGCCGTGCTCCCGATCACGCCGGCGGGATAGGTCGCAGTGATCTCCGTCATGCCACCTTCGAGATACTTGAAAAAGCGTTTGGCATGCTCCCGCTCGTTGTCTGCAGTTTCAATAAACAGGTTTGCAATCTGCTCGTATCCCTCGCGGCGGGCCACGTCCGCAGCAAAGGTATACCGGTTGCGCGCCTGGGATTCTCCGGCAAAGGCTGCCAGCAGGTTTTTTTCGGTTCGTGAACCTTTGAGTTGCATCTACCTTCTCCTTGGATGTCCTTTGACAATCAGGGATTACCCGAGTTTGCTGAACATGTCCTTTGTCGCACCGCACTCGGGGCAGACATAGTCATCCGGCAAATCCTGAAAGGAAACACCGTTACTCTCGGCCGGATCGTAAATGTACCCGCACACTGTGCATTCCCATTTATCCATCGCATACTCTCCTGTTGTATTGTCATTTGGCTGCCCCGGCTGTCCGGAAACAGCATCAGCTACAGAATACACCTCTAACCGCTGAAGTCAAAATCATTTCTGTTGGGAAACATGCCAAAAAGGCCCTAATAGCGCGCCCTGGCAGCAATCGGCATCCTGCGCCCCGAACCGAACGCCTTGCCGGTAACCCGCAGGACAGGCGGCGCCTGACGACGCTTGTATTCATTGCGGTCCACCAAGGCAAGGACACGTACTACCAGATCAGGATCCATTCCGCACCCAATGATCGCAGCCGCGTCCATCTGTTCCTCAAGATACAGCGAAAGCACCCTGTCAAGGACCTCATATTCAGGCAGACTGTCACTGTCCTTCTGGTCGGGCCTCAGTTCGGCAGACGGGGGCTTGTGTATTGTATCCCAGGGGATTACTTCACCCGCCCGGTTTATCCAGCGGGACATGTCATATACCCTGGTCTTGAGAAGGTCTCCCAAAACCGAGAGACCTCCGTTCATGTCTCCATACAGCGTGCAATACCCTGTCGAGAGTTCGCTTTTGTTTCCCGTGGTCAGCAACAGCCAGCCGAATTTATTCGAGAGGGACATCAGCAGCGTCCCGCGAATCCGGGCCTGCACGTTTTCCTCTGCCAGCCCTGCCGGTGTCCCCGAAAAAAGCGGCCCAAGCGCGGCCCCGAATGCATCAGTCAAACCCGCAATCGGTATCGTCTCGATCCGCATCCCGAGATTGGCCGCAAGGGCGTACGAATCGTCCACGCTCCCCTGCGAGGAATACACGGACGGCATCGTAATTCCGATCACGTTTTCAGGACCCAGCGCACGCACAGCGATGACTGCCGTCAAAGCCGAATCGATCCCCCCGGACAGACCGAGTACCGCCTGCCTGAACCCGCACTTTGCCGCATAGTCCCGGACACCAAGCACCAGCGCATCATGCACCTCGGCGATCTCGTCCCGGGCAGCCCCGTCGTCCGGCTCGTCCCCGCGCAATCTAACAACCTCGCGGGTATCAGTATCAACAATGATGCAGTCCTCATCAAAGCGCCGGCAGGCAACCGTCTTTCCATCCGGCCATGCCACAAGGCTGCTTCCGTCAAAAATCAGCTCGTCATTTCCTCCGGCCTGGTTCACCAGGATAAAGGGAACACCATGCCTGCGCGCATGCCAGTGTGCAATCCGTTCGCGGACAGCACGCTTTCCCTGCTGAAAGGGAGAAGCCGAAAGATTGACGAGGAGCGTCGCGCCCTCATGCGCCAGATCGGCCACGGGATCAACCACATACTGCCTCTCGGGCAGGCCCGGCATGCGCCAGGCATCCTCGCAGACCATAAACCCCAGATGCTCTCCGCTGTTTTCCCAGAGGCCGGATGATCGCCCCGGGGCAAAATAGCGGGTTTCGTCGAACACATCGTAGTATGGCAAAAGACGCTTTCGGGCAATGTGCACCACCCTGCCCCCCCGGCAGACAACCGCTGCATTGCACAAAACCCCATCAAGGAGAAGCGGGGCACCAACAACCACACCTGTCTGCGGCGGAATGTGGGACGCAATCCGGTCAAGAGCCACTGCAGATCCCTGGACAAAGGCCGGTCTGTCAAGCAGATCCCGGGGAGGATATCCGGTCAGGGACAGCTCGGGAAACACAACCAGCTCCGCTCCGGAACCTGCGCACTCCCGCGCAAGAGATAGAATCCGTTCGGAATTGCCTGTGATATCGCCAACGACTGGGTTCAACTGGGCCAATGCAACTTTCATCGACAGCTCGTTTTCTGCACAAGTCCCCGGAACACGTGTTGTTCACCGTTCTCCGGTTTTGCGGATGATATGATACCCGAACTGGGTCTGCACAAGGCCGCTTGTTCCCCCGATCGAGAGTCGCTTGACCGCATCTTCAAAGGACTTGACCATCTTCCCCGGCCCAAACCAGCCCAGGTCCCCGCCAGAAGACTTGCTGGGGCAGGCAGAAAACTCCCTGGCCAGAGCTGACAGCGAAGATCCAGCCCGCAGCCTCTTGAGAATCTCCTGTGCAAGCTCCCTGTCCTTGATCAGAATGTGACTGGCACGCCATTCCATCCGCGCCCTCCCGCACCCTTGATTCGGGCGACCCCGCCCGTGCATTGTAGAATATACACAGTGCCCGGGCCGGGAAACCGGCAAATCAGCCACTGACTGCTATGACATTGAAGGGAACCAGCAGACCCTCACGAAACTCTTCGGCGGATTCGTGGGCCATCTCGTTATCGATATCATAATACCAGTTAATCGTCACTGCAGAACCGGCCCGGCTGGCAACATCCAGCCGGTCAAGCAGGTTCATCAGACACTTCGAGCTGCTGGTGTTCATGTACGAAAGATTGATATTGACGGTCAATGGCCCTGCCGCACTTCCCGAAAACCACCCCTCAAGCACGGCCAGAACCGGTTCGTAAAAACGGACCGGATTTTCGGGATACGACTGACCTTCTATGCGCAACACCCCCGCTGCCGGATCGAAAACAACAAGGGGGCTTGATTTTGTAGCCTGAATATCAAGACTTTCCATATCCTTCTCCTCGTCAAATCACGACATGCAAGGTGAAAAAGCTGTGCCCGTCATCAACGGTCCTGGCGGCAAATTCAAGCGGCTGTGAAGCCCGCCTCGCCATCTCGATAAACCCCAGACCTGCGCCACCACTCTCATTGACCTTTTTGTTGCGCAGGGTCTGTCTGTACAAGTCCTGCAGCTCTTCCCTGGTCAGGGAATTGATGTGCTGAATCCG
>JAKPMW010000027.1 GCA_029548715.1 Spirochaetota bacterium
TCGCCGGCATGCTGCACGACATCGGCAAGATCGTGATCAATGAGCATTTTTCGGATCGCTACCTCCAGACAATCCATCGGGCTGACAGTGCCCGGGTCTCCCTCTGGAAAAAGGAGCTTGAGCTCTTCGAGACGGATCATGCCCGGGCAGGACGGCTGGTCGCCGAAAAATGGCAACTCTCGCCCCCCCTGGTCGAGGCTATCGGCTTGCACCACAGTCCGGGCGAGGCTTCGGCCGAAAACCGGCGCCTTGTGGCGGCGATCGCCGCGGCCGACGCCTTCTGCATCGAAAACGAAGTCGGGTTTTCGGGCAACCGTGTTCCCGATGTCCTGCCCGACCTGGTCTGGCAGACCCTCGGCCTGAAGGAAGAGGATCTCTTTGGAATAGAGGACACCATCAACGAGGAGCTCGAACGGGCTTCGGTCTTTCTCCGCATATCTGAAAAGGCCTGACCGGGAGGGCACGCATGTACGTCAAATTCTGGGGAGTCAGGGGCTCCATTCCGACACCCGGCCCAAAGACCGTCCGCTACGGCGGCAATACCTCCTGCATCGAGATCCGGCTCGACAGCGGGCAGCTTTTGATCATTGATGCCGGTTCGGGAATCCGCGAGCTGGGCAACTGGCTTCTCGCCAACGACCAGAAAAAGGGCCCGCTCAAGACCGATATCTTTTTGACGCATACCCACTGGGACCATATCCACGGATATCCCTTTTTTACCCCGACCTATATCAAGGGAAACGAGTTTCGCATCCACGGACCTGTCAACTACGCTGGAAAACTCGAAAAGATATTTTCAGCCCAGATGGACTATACCTACTATCCGGTCAAGCTTGAGGACGCCGGGGCCAAGGTCAGTTTCAACGAGCTGAAGGAAGGGACGATCTATGTGGGCGGGGCCAAGGTCACGACCTGCTACCTCAACCACCCCATCCTCTGCCTGGGCTACCGCATCGAGGCTGATGACTGTGTAGTCTGCACGGTCTACGACCACGAACCCTATGTCAACATCTTCAGCACCGATGGAAGGATCGACAGTGATGAGGCCCGCGAGGCGCAGGAGGCTGTGGACATGGCCAACGCGAAGATCCTCAGGCACATTGAAAACGCGGACCTGGTGGTCTATGATGCCCAGTATCACTCGAAGGAAGAGCTGGATTCGCACCGCGGCTGGGGACATTCCTCGATTGAAGAGGCCCTCGCCAATTCGGTTGCGGCCCGCGTCAAACGCCTGGCAGTCTTTCATCACGATCCAACCCGCTCGGATGAGGCCCTTGACGCCCTGCATCTGGCCCTGCGCGAGCGGGTCCAGCGCGAGGGACTCAATCTGCTGACATTCCCCGCCAAGGAAGGCCTGGCTGTCCCCCTCAAGGCCGGGCCTCCCCGGGGATAGGCGCACGCCTCTCACTGCCTGAGCCCCTTCCCATGACGCACGCGAGGTATGATTGATGAGTGATTTTGTCCATCTCCATGTCCACTCCCACTACAGCACCCTTGACGGGATCATCCGTCTTGACTCGCTCTGCAGGCGGGCCGCATCCCTGGGGATGGAGGCGATTGCCCTGACGGATCACGGCAACTGCTTTGGACTGCTTGATTTTCAGGAACAGGCGCAGGCCAACAAGCTGCGTCCGATCTTCGGATGCGAGTTTTACCTCGCCCCCGAGTCAATGACCGAGCGTTCACCCAAGGAAAACCGGTTTCACCTTGTGCTTCTCGCGGAAAACAACGAGGGATACAACAATCTCTGCAGACTCTCCTCGATGGCCTACATCGAAGGGTTTCACTACAAGCCCCGGATTGACAAGCAGGTCCTGGCCGAAAACTCGAAGGGCCTGATCATCACCAGCGCCTGCATGCAGGGAGAGGTGGCCTGGTACCTCCGTCTCGGAAAAAAGGATCAGGCCCGGGCAGCGGCCCTCTCCTACCTTGATATCGCCGGACGGGGAAATTTTTACATCGAGCTGATGGACCACGGGATTCCCGAACAAAAGGCCCTCAACCGGGATCTGGTCGCCCTCGCCCGTGAACTCGATCTCCCCCTGATCGCCACCAACGATGTCCACTTTCTCGAGCAGGAGGACTACGAGGCCTCGCAGATCGCGACCTGTATCGGAACCGCCGACATCCTCTCAAACCCTGACCGGTTCAAGCTCGAGAATGACCAGTTTTACCTGAAAAGCGCCGACGAGATGCGCGCGCTCTTTGGCGAAATCCCTGAATCACTCAGCAACACGGTGGCAATCGCCCGCCGCTGCAATGTGGTCATCGAGACTGTGGACACCGCCCCCCCCGAACGCAAGTACAAGATCCCCGTCTTTGACACGCCCGGGGGACAGACCGAAAACGATTATCTCAGGGCCCTCTGCGAGCAAGGCCTGACCGAGCGCTACAGCGAGATCACACCCTCCCTCCAGGAGCGGCTCGACTACGAGCTCTCCGTCATCTCCCAGATGGGATTTTCGGGCTACTTCCTGATTGTCTGGGATCTTGTCCACTACGCCCGGACACACAACATCCCTGTCGGACCGGGTCGTGGCTCGGCCGCCGGATCCCTGGTCTCATACACCCTGCGCATCACGGATATCGAGCCACTGCGCTTCAATCTCTTTTTCGAGCGCTTTCTCAATCCTTCGCGAATCAGCATGCCCGATATTGACATGGACTTTTGCGTCGAAAAGCGCGAACAGATCATCGACTACATCCGCGAGCGCTACGGCGCCTCCCAGGTGGCCCAGATCGTGACCTACCAGTATATCAAGGCCAAGGCCGCGATCAAGGATGTCTGCCGGGTACTCGAGATCAAGTTCAACGAGAGCAACGAGATCACCGCCCTGATTCCCGAGCGTGATCCTGACCCGCGCAACAAGCACAAGTCACTCCTCGAAAAAGCCATCGATGCCGAGCCAAAGCTGCGCGAACTGCGTGACCGGGGCGGGGTCTACGAAACCCTCTTCAGGAATGCCCTCAAGCTCGAAAACGTCATCCGCGGAACGGGCAAGCATGCTGCCGGGGTCGTCATCGCCGGTCGGCCCCTCGTGGAATACCTCCCGCTCTACAAGGATACCAAGGCCAACCAGGTGATCACCCAGTACGATGGGCCACACCTCGAAAAGGTCGGGCTCCTCAAGATGGACATCCTGGGCCTGCAAAACCTGACCACAATGGAGGAGTGCCGCCGCCTGATTCACGACACCCGGGGGATCGATCTTGATTTTTCGGGCATCCCCTTTGAGGATGATGCGGCCTTTGCCCTCCTCCAGCGCGGGCAGTCGCTCGGGGTTTTTCAGCTTGATTCGCCCGGAATGCAGCAGCTTTTGCGCAACATGAAGCCGGACCGCTTCGACGAAATCATCGCCCTGATCGCCCTCTATCGTCCCGGCCCGCTCAATATGGGCATGCACACGAAGTTTTGTGACCGCAAGGCCGGACGGGAAAAGGTCGAATACCTTCTGCCCGAAACCGAGCCCATCCTGAAGGATACCTACGGAATCATCATCTACCAGGAGCAGGTGATGCAGATTTCCCAGGTAGTGGGCGGATTTTCCATGGCCGAAGCCGACGAGCTGCGCAAGGCGATGGGAAAAAAGAAAATGGACATCGTCGACAAAAAGCGGGCGGATTTTTTGCGCGGGGCCCAGGAC
>JAKPMW010000036.1 GCA_029548715.1 Spirochaetota bacterium
TTTGGGAGCAGACGCCTTGACAGTTGCGGCCGGAGCCTCGTCATCAAAAAGTTCAGACCGGGTGTCTGACTTGCGGGTTGCATGCCTGGGGACAGTGGTATCCGCAAATGAGCTGTCTGCAGCGCTGCGGTCGGCGACAGAAACAGATTTGGGCTCGTCTGCTTTTTTTGCAGCCGGAGATTTTGTCCGGGTCTGAACCACGGGTGCAGAATCGCTGACCTTGTCATCGTTGTCGACAGTATCACGGATATCTGCGGCTTTGGTGCCTGTCTCGGAGATCTGGTCTGACGCACCCTCTTTCGTGTCGCTGTCCGGAATCCGGTTTCTGAACAATGGAGAATTGGCGTCACTCGAGGTGTCAGGATCCGTGGCCATGGCAAACTGATTGGTGGCGAGATTGTTGTTTTTCAAGACCTCGTCAGCCTTGTTTTCGTATGTCACTTTTTGCGTCGAGAAGACCACAAACGTCGTAAGTACAAGCGTCAAAATCGCAGAAACATAAATTGCAATATCAGACTTCTTCATGACAAACCCCTCCCGTTTTTTCCCATCATCGGAAATCCGACACAATATGTAAACGAAATCGCCGGGGTTTGCAAGACTTTTTTCACGAAAAATGAAATTTTTTTCTGCATAACTCATTATACTGCTGAAATATAAAGGAAAATCACGATTAGCTTTAAGAGTTACTTCCAGAGCGATTGATCGAGCCTGATGTGCTCTTCAAGTTTTCTGTACTGCATGGCTTCAAGGATGTGCCTCTCATCAACATTATCGGCGTTGTCCAGATCAGCGATGGTGCGTGCCGTCCGAATCAGACTGACAACAGCCCGGGGCGATGGTGAAAAGGCCTTTCTGTATTCCGAGAGAAGATAGCCGATATGTCCTGTCACCTCGACGTGCTGATACATGACACTGTCTGGTACACGCCCATTCCATGGATAGGGTTGATTCCGGTACCGTCTGCACTGTCTGTCCCGGGCGTTCAGGAGCGATTCTTTCCATCCGGTGCAGTCACATGGTTCAGAGAGTGTAGCGGTGTCTCCGGCTGACTTCATCAGCGGGATCTGGAGATCAATTCTGTCAAGAACCGGCCCGGCTATTTTTGCATAAAATTTCCTGATTTGCCAGGGAGAACAGATGCACCGTGAAGCCTGGTCCATATAATTGCCACAGGGGCATGAATTCATGGCACAAACAAGCATGAAGCCCGCCGGGAATGTTGCACATCCCGAGGCCCGGGCTATGGTAATCCGTTTCTCCTGAAGTGGCTGGCGAAGTGTGTTTAACACCTGAATCCTGAATTCCTGAAACTCGTCCAGAAAGAGGATTCCGTTATGCGCTAATGAGACTTCTCCCGGGCGTGGATTCGATCCGCCACCGATTATTGCGATATCTGACGCCGAATGGTGTGGTTCTCGTACCGGACGATGCGTGTCCTCCCAGCCGCCCTTCTCCTCCCAGCCAAAGAGGTTGTAGATGGCGGTTGTCTCGAGGATTTCATGCCGCTGCATGGGCGAAACAAGTCCGGGGATGGCATGTGCGAGAAGGGTTTTTCCCACACCGGCTGGTCCGTACATCAGGATATGATGCCATCCAGCGGCTGCGATCAGGGCGGCACGTTTGGCCATGTGCTGCCCCTGGATGATGGACAGGTGAGAGAAGTCAGGATCCCAGGTCGGGTCTGTCTCTGGCTGGGGTGAATACACCTCAAACGTGCCCCTGCCCTCCATGCAGGATACGGCTTCTTGAAGAGTGGAAACAAAACATAATTCGCAAGCGGTGATGTGGCACAGCTCATCCCGGTTTTCTTCGGGGATGATAAAACGTCGCGCTCCTGATGCTTTTGCCCCGAGCAGCATGGCAAGGATTCCGCGCACACCCCGGACTTCGCCGGAGAGTGACAGTTCGCCCATGACACTTGTGTCGGTACCATGGTGTGGCGTGATGGCACCGCAGGCCGAGAGAATCCCGAGCGCGATGGGGAGATCGAATTTTCCACCGTCTTTTTTCAACTCGGCTGGTGAAAGGTTTATGATGATTTTTGCGAGCTTGAAGCTGTACCCGGTTTCACGGATGGCCGTCAGTACACGGTCCCGGGCCTCCTGGACTGTCTTGTCGGGCAAACCGATGATGGTGCACTGGGGAAGTCCACGGGATACTGTTACTTCGACGCGGACATCAAGGGTGTCCATCCCGCGCAGGGAATGTGACTTGATGATTGAGAGCATGGCTGTTCCTCCTGTAGTACTACACGCATGCAGGAGG